>JAHFDX010000054.1:2233-11789 GCA_023248785.1 Myxococcales bacterium | reverse complement strand
CGAAACAGGGTCAATGCGAATCCTGCGAAGGTACAGGAGTTCAAGGAGGTCCCAAAACGCTCGCTTCTGCCGAAAAGCCACGAACCTGCCGCGCGTGCAAAGGAACTCGTCTCGCCCCCATTCCACGCGCTGTGCAACTGCTTAAACGAACCTACCCCGAATATGTGCATTTCGATGTTACACATGCACTTGAGGCCGCGAAAAGCTGGCGATTTGGCTCGAATGAGGCACCTATCGCACAGGCCCCTCTCGTTGAACTCATTCGGCGACTCGAGTTCGTCGAACGAGTGGGCCTTGGCTATCTGGGTCTCGACCGTTCGGCGTCCTCACTGTCTGGTGGCGAGATGCAACGCCTGCGATTGAGCGCGCAATTGGGTGCAGGCCTGACCGGTGCTCTCTACGTTCTCGACGAACCCACGATCGGTCTTCATGCGGCAGACACAGATCGCCTTCTCCAAAATCTCCGCGCGCTCGTTGATACCGGGTCCACGGTCCTTGTCGTAGAGCACGATGCAGAGATGATTAGGAACGCGGACTACATCGTTGACTTAGGCCCTGGTGGAGGACGAAATGGTGGGTGCCTCGTTGCAGAAGGTGCGACGGCAGACGTTCTCTCGAATCCACACTCCCCCACCGCACGAGCACTTGCCGAGACCAGTGTCATCGCGCGACCTGCACGTCAGAAGCCAGAAGAGTTCATCGAACTCTTTGGCGCCAAAGGAAACAACCTTAAGCAGATCGATTTTCGTGTGCCCGTGGGGCGTCTCACAGTGGTTGCGGGTGTGAGCGGTTCCGGCAAGAGCACGCTCGTTGGGCGCACGTTTCTTCCCGCGGTGCGAAATTACTTAAAACTTGTGACAGATCCGCCGGCGCCTCATCTCGAGCTTCGCCATCCAAAGCAAATCAAGCGTGCGCTCTTTGTAGATCAGTCGCCCATCGGTCGAACGCCGCGTTCCATCCCCGCAACATTCTTAGGGATCTTCGATGATATCCGCGCCCTTTTCGCGCGCTTACCCGAAGCCCAAGCACGAGGGTTCTCTGGCGCGCGTTTCTCATTCAACACGCCAAAAGGGGGACGATGCCTCACCTGCGAGGGACAAGGGGCTCGCATCAGCGAGATGGCCTTTTTGCCGGATGTCATCACGCCTTGCGAAGACTGCAATGGCGATCGATTCGAACCGTCCACCCTCGAGGTAAAATACAAAGGGAAGTCGATTGGTGAAGTGCTCCGCATGTCCGCGAGCGAAGCATGGGCCTTCTTCGGTGCGATGCCGAAGATCGCGGCACCACTGCGTATTCTCGACGAACTCGGTGTCGGATACGTAGCCCTCGGGCAAGGATCACACACACTATCTGGCGGTGAAGCGCAACGTCTAAAGCTCGCAGCCGAGCTCACCGCGGGCGTGAAACACGAACCCACGTTGTACGTGATGGATGAGCCGACAACAGGGCTTCACATAGCAGACGTTCGCCGCCTTGCTGGTGTCCTGGAGCAGCTTGTCCTGCGTGGCGATACGCTCGTGGTGATCGAACATCATCCCGATGTCATTGCGTGCGCAGATTGGATCGTCGAGCTTGGGCCCGAAGGTGGAGAACGTGGTGGGTACGTGGTGTTCGCGGGCGAGCCCGAAAAACTTAGGCGAGCCTCAACAGCGACGGGGCGAGTACTCAAGAGGCTCGCAAGAGGGGGCGTCGATCGTGGCGAAACGCCTAGTGTTTCTCTGAGCCTCAGCTGAGCGAGCGAAGGATGCGCAATCGTGGCCCGGCCGTCGCCGCGATTACGAAATAAGACATTTAAGCGTTATGTTTGAAAACTGGAATGCCCTGGCAAAACGAACTTTACTCCCGTTACTACAATCGGGAACGCGGTTGGGTCGACGGCACCACAGAATTTCACGAGCTCGTAACGCGCTATTCGAGCCGAACGAAAGGGCCTGCATCCATCCTCGAGGTCGGGGCCGGGCCAACCAACCCGACCTCACAGTTCCTGTCCACGCTCGGCACTCTCACGGGCATTGATCCCGACCCCGACGTCATGACGAATCGCTGGCTAGCGCACGCGTGCACTATGCACGGCGAGGCGTTCCCGCTCAACAGCGACACGTTCGATATTTGCATTTCGGACTACGTGGCTGAGCACTTGCCCGAACCGCTCGCGCATCTACGCGAGGTCCATCGTGTACTAAAAAAGGGTGGTTGTTACATTTTCCGCACGCCGAATCTCGCTCACTATGTGGCGCTCATTTCGGCGGCAACGCCGCACTGGTTTCACAAGCGCGTCGCGAATCGAGCACGCGGACTTCCAAGCGGCGCACACGATCCGTATCCGGTACACTACCGCATCAACTCGAGCCACCGCGTCCGAAGCCTCGCGAACCAAGTGGGATTCGTCGTCGAGTCGATACGTTTGGTCGAAAAGGAGCCATCGTATGGTCGGTTCGCGAAAGTCGCCTTCTACGCTGGGCTTGCTTACGAACGGTTAGTCAATCACTTTGACCAATTGGCACCGCTCCGCGCGAATTTGCAGGTCGTCTTGCGAAAGTGACACTTCGCGTTACTTCTTCGCTGCAGGCGGCGTCGTGCTTGAGGGGCGCTCGCGAAGGCACTTTTCGAGAGCGGCCTCGCTGCCCTTCATCGAGCCCGGAAGATTCGGACGCGACGGCATCACACGCTTGCTCATGCGCGACCAATCGATGCCGCGTTCGGGAAGACTCAGCCAAATGAACATCGCTGGACCACGCAGAAAATCAAACGGAACTCCGCCGCCCGCTCCGTCGAACCAAAAGCGCGAGTCATGACTGTTGTTGCGATTGTCGCCCATCGCAAACACTTCTCCCTCTTTTACGAAGAAAGGACCCTGCTCACCCATTCCCGTCCCCGGCGCGTCGAGTGTGAAGTACGCCTGATCGCCAAGATACTCAATGTACAGCTGCCCCGTTAGATTCTCACCCGTGTACGTGCCGACGAGACAGCTCGGAACTTGCCAGCCATTGATGATGGGGCGTCCGTTCTTCGCTTCGATCTTGTCCCCCGGTAGGCCAATGATGCGCTTGATGTAGTCCTGCTCGGGCTTCTCCGGACACGCGAATACGGCCACCTCACCGCGCGTTGGAATGCGACCACTCCACAGGCGCTTTGAGGTGAACGGGATCGTCGGACCGTAGGTGAGCTTGTTCACGAAAATGTGATCCCCGACATGAAGCGTAGGAAGCATGGAGGCGCTCGGAATCTTGAACGGCTCGGCCATGCACGATCGCAGTGCCACCGCCACACCAAACGCAAGCACAAGGCCCTCTATAATTTCGCGCCACTCACTCTTGCGCCAGCGCCCCAAACGACGCTCGACCACACTCTCGGCTTTTGAAAACGTCGAGACAAAATCGGCCTTTCGGAATTCGGTCGCATACATACTTCCTTTAAGCGCACCGAGTGCGCCATCAAGTTGCTTTCGCTCCGCGGCGCCCAACGCGCGTCCCACAGCCTTGGCATTTCGCGAAAGAATATGGTGAACCTCTTCGATCAATGCGCGTGCGCGTTCAAATGCGCGACGCATGTCTTCAGGTACGCGCTCGGGCATCGGCATAAAGGCGTGCCCTGCAAGTGGCAACTGATGTCGCGCGAACCAAAGTGCGAGCGTGAAGAGCGAATAGAGCCCAATCGCAACTGGGATCGGTTGGCCATGCACAATTTCTCGAAGGGCGCTGGCTGGAGCAGCAGGATCCGCCTCGATCGGGGGAACGAGGACAAAAACCACATAAATCGCTGCGATTGGCACGAGACCAAACCACACACCCCAATAGACCAACTTGAGCCACGGTGACTGCTCAGGCATCTGCACATCGCGCGGAGATGGCTGGATTTCCGATGGCGATTGAACGTCGTCATCATCATCGCCGCTCTGACGAGGATGCGCGTCTTCCGTCGCACCGTCGAGCTCGGGCTCCTTCGCACCAGTCGCCAAACGGCTGCGTTCCGTCTCACTCATCGTCAACTCGCGTCTCCAATTTGGACAGCGTAGCTTACGACGGCTCCCCGTTCGTCAAATACGTTGTTTGGTGGACTCGTACCGCCCGCCGTAGCCGTGTGATCGAGCACAACGTAATACGTACCGGGTCTTACGGGAACCGAGCGTTTGTATGGCCGCCCCTGCACGAGAACATCGTTCAGAACGCGAGCGGGTGGCATTGGCGGTGCCGCAGTGCTGGCGATGTATGCGGCCAGTGCAGGCTGCGCTTCGTCAGTCCCGAGAAGCATGACATCGAGTCCCGGCGCTCCGTCGAGCATGAGTGTGAGCGCAATCGCCTGCCCACTGTCGCGGATTACAATGGGGCCTATGAAATCACGCTGCCCTTGGTGAACTTCGACGCGCGCATTTTCATAGGTCAGCTTGCCGTTCGAGGCGAGCTTGAACGGCTTGGTGGGATGTTGCCCGGCGGGAATGATCCCAATCCCAAATTCAATGTTACCGTCGTCGTTACGAATAACGGTAAAGCCCTCGGATAACTTCCCACTCACCATCTGGCGCGCAAACGATTCGGCAACAGGAGTGACAAAACCCCCGAGAAGTCCTCCCGCTACGTTGCCGACTTCCAGTGTGCGCAGTTGAAACTGCGACCGTTCTATCTTTCTGGCAGGAAAATACGCGTAAATCGCGCTCTCGTTTGAGCAGCGAAAGTCCGGCGAATACTCAACCGTCGCGCCCGACGTAAACGTCAGTTTGCGCGAGACGTTGGTCCACCCATACCCGTCGCCTTCAAATTGGATGACGAGGTTGCCTCCAGGAAGTTCACGAAACACGCAGTTGCGGGGGAAGAACCTGCCGATGATCGGAGCGTCTTCGGATAGCTTGAGCGGCGCGTTTCGCGCGAGCATTTCCTTGCATGTCTCACCCGTTCCAAAGGCCAAAAGTTGGCGGCGCATGGTGAGATTCTCGGGGTCGTTAATGCCCACCTGCGAACAAACAGCCCGCTGCCCGCAGCTAGCACATCCCTGACCGCCCAAAAGCAGGCTCGTGACAAGCAATGTTCCTCGTAAGCGGTTATGGCTCCTTATTTGCCTCATCGTCATTCGAAGATAGCCTGTTGCTGCGGCGCATTGGACATCGCGATGTCGCGTGCGCGTCTTTTCACGGAGGGCTTTCCGACCATGAGATCTTGGCTGATGATAGGAACGTTTCTTCTTGCGGCTGGCGCCCATTCCACAGCGCTTGCGCAAGTGCCACCCCCGCAGCCATATCCTTATCAGCCCTATCCTCCGGCTCCGGCCCCCGGGCCAGCTCCCTACGCGCAACCGTATCCTGGCCAGCCAGGCGCCCAACCGGGCGCACCAACGGGCCCGTACCCCTACGGACTGCCCGCGAATCAGCAGCCCGTTTCAAAGTATCGAGGTGGGGGTGAGTTGCTCTACTTGCTCGGTACAGGCGCCGCGTACGGCATTGGCTCGGGCGTGTGGATTGATGCGCTCGCAGAAACGAAAGATCCGGGGCTCAGCGTCATCGCGCCTCTGGCGTTTGGCGTGGGCGTACCGCTCGGCCTCTTTTTCTGGGATGATTTCAGCAAATTCCATCGTGGAGTCCCGAGCTCAATGGCGACGGGCATTCTCTTGGGATCGCTCGAAGGCATGGCGATCGCTGGAATGCAAAGCACAATGAGCAACAACGGATGGTCGTTCAAGGGCCAATCGACCATGACGTGGGTTGCTGCCACGGGCGGCGCTGTCGGCGGCTACTTTTTCGGTGAGTGGTTGCGCCCAGATCCGCGCAGCTTGTCCTTCATTGCAAGCACTTCCGGCATGGCGGCGCTTTCGGGCGCAGCGCTTGGCGCCGGTGTCATTCCACGGCGAGGACCCACGGAGGGGCGTGCCGATGGCGTCGATTACCTAAGCGTGGGCGGCTTCATCGGTTTCAACTCCGGACTTCTAACCAGTGGGGCCCTCACCTTTGCCGGCGTAACGCCTTCGTACCAGACGCAAAAATATATGTGGCTCGGGTATGGCGCCGGATCGCTGCTCATGTCGTTCGTGTACGTCTTTTACTTGTTCTCCGATGCGCCGGTCTGGCACGGACTCATCGCGAACAGCTTGGGCGGTATCGGCGGCGCAACGCTTGCGGGAATTCTCACCGCCGATCTCAAAGACGACCCGACGACAGGAAAGGCGTTTAAGCCACCCTTCTTTTTTGGTGCGTCCCCAGCGCAAGGCGGCGGCATGTTGTCAGTGGGGGGACAGTTTTAGAGAGCCGCGAGCCATCGCCCTGTTAGCCCTCCCCTGCGAAGGTCACTTCCAGCCGTCTGCCCAACGCCATGGCTACTTTGTGAAGTGTGCTGATGCTGGGATTGCTTTTCGGATTTTCGAGCTTCGCAATCTGTGGTCGCGATACTCGAAGCCGCGTTGCAAGCTGCGCCTGGGTTAGGCCCGATTGATCTCGCAGCCATCGCACTTCCATCGCAGCAGCGATGTTCGGATCGACAGCGACAAATGGCCCGCGCTTGCGCGCTGGTTTCGGCGGTGCTTCTCCGGTCAAGAGGTGCGCTTCGAGCCATCCGTCGAGCGCTTCCTTTGCCATCGAAAGGGCGTGATGTTCGGAATCACCGAATGTTCGGCAGCCGGGACAATCGGGAAAGTGCACGAGCCAAAATTTGCCTTCACGGGAGAGTTTTGCTGCGTATTGCATGAGTCTCCTTCAGCGAATCCTTACGCCGCTTTGGCGCTCTATGGATTTGATGGTGCCAATCGGCAGGTCCTTTCGAGGTTGCGCTTACCGTGGCAAATGGCGCAGGTATTCTCTTCGCGTTCCCCCCCTGTGCTAACGATCCACCGATGAGGTCGGGGTTGAAATCCGCGTTGCGCTGGACTCTTCCGCTCGGCTTACTTGGAGTCCTTTGGTTCCGATCAGCGGGATGATCAACCCCATCTATCTGTCGGAAGCGCGCTGGTTGTTTACGAACACTTATGGATCCTTCGTATACGTCAACGAAAAGACGCGCGTCGCTCGTGCTCTTCGAACGTGGCCCGAGTATCAAGAAATGTTTTTGTCGAAGAAGTGGCTGGCGCTCATCGTGCACCAGCGTGTAAAAATATTCGATCTTGAAAGCATTGAGACCGACCCTGAATCGCGCGAATCCTCCGCCGTCGATTGGTCTCCAAAGCAATCGGGGCATTAGCTCAGGTCCCTGCGGTGGCTAGTCGAGAGGGCGCCTGCCGTCGCCACACCTGAAATGCCCCAGCCGACGCCGCACATCGTTGACGTGATCGTTGGCGTGATCGTTGACGGCCACGGCAAATAACAAAGGCCGCACGATCCGAAGATCGCGCGGCCCTTTTGAAGCTCCGTTTCCTCAGTGCCCAGCGGGTGCGTGCGTCTCCGCGGGAGCGGCGCTTGCCGAGCCCGAGCCCGCTGTGTTTGTTGGATTTTCAGCAGGCTTGCTGTCGCCACATGCAGCCGCAGCGATACCGAAGGCCGCCATCGCGGCAAGGAGTGCAACCAGGATCATATTCTTCATCGATTCGAATCTCCTCTCTCGCCTCGCATTGCTTTGAGGCCTGGCCGACCTCAAAGGCGACCTTTGCTGCACCTTTATGCCTGAGCTGCACCGTGAGTGTCAATTCTGCGATATCGTGGGCGGGAGCCCTGCATGCCGCTTCTCAAATGGTTCCCCCCACAAGGTAGTGCCCGGACGTTCGTCCTTTACAAACCGGTTTCCACTCTGGGTCGCGCGCTTGGTAACGATGTCACAGTTCCCGACCCCGCCGTCGCAGACACGCACGCGCAAATTGTGTTTGACGGAAGAGACTTCAATCTGGAGGAGGTGGATCGCCAGGGCGAAATCCTCGTTAACGGGAAGAAAAAACGCCGAACCCGGCTCGTCCATGGGGATCGAGTAACTCTTGGCACAAGCGACTTGCAGTTCAGTATGTTCGACGAGCCCGCGGCCCGAACCCGCGGCACAGAATCCGCACCCGGCGAATCCGCGTCAGTCGCCATCAGCGAAACGCAACATCAGGCCACGAGCGCACAGCTTTTGGGTCTTCGCAAATTATACGAGTTCAGTAACAAATTGATGACAGTCCGCAACCTCGAGGACTTGCTTGAAACGATGCTCGACGGAATCCTCGAGGTAACCGGAGCCGAAAAGGGCTTGATCCTCCTGCTCGAAGATCGCGGCGACGGCGGAATTCCCACGGGCAAGCCTGCTGTCCGCGCCGTACGCCACGTGCAACGCGAACAAGTCGTTGACCTCAGTGTATCCGATAGCATTGTGCGCAAAGTTCTCGAAACCGGCCGGCCACTCATCGTGAGCGACGCTCTCAGCGACTCGCAATTCCGATCGAGCGAGAGCGTTCTTGCATTGCGGTTGTCGAGCGTAATTTGCGCGCCACTCATCGCGCAAGGTCACGTGACGGGCGTGCTTTATTGCGGCAACGATCGGATCAAGGGCCTTTTCGACCGCGCGCAACTCGACGTGCTTTCCATCTTTGCGGCGCAGGCAAGCCTCATCTTGGAGAATGCTCTGCTGGTCAACGCACTGCGCGCCGACAAAGAAAAGTTGTCGGCCGAGCTCAAAGACAAGCGTTTTGGAGAGATCATCGGCTCCTGTCCCTCGATGATGGAGGTGTATCGAAAACTCCAAAAGGTCGCCACGACCGACATCAGCGTGCTTGTCACGGGGGAAACCGGCACCGGCAAGGAGCTCATCGCACGCGAGATTCATCTTCGTTCGAATCGCGTCAATGGTCCGTTCGTTGTCATCAACTGCGGTGCTATTCCTGAGAACCTCATTGAGAGTGAACTCTTCGGACACATCAAAGGTGCCTTTACGGGCGCCATTGCATCGCGACCTGGGAAGTTCCAAGTGGCGGACAAAGGAACGCTCTTTCTCGACGAAATTGGAGAACTGCCGCTCAACCTCCAAGTAAAACTCTTGCGCGCGCTGCAGGAGCGCGTTGTTTTTCGCGTCGGCGATTCGAAACCCGAGCGTGTGGATATCCGCGTCGTCGCTGCCACAAACCGTGTGCTCGAAGAGGAGATTCGCGCAGGCCGCTTTCGCGAAGACCTTTACTACCGGCTGAACGTCGTCAACATTTGGTTGCCTCCCCTGCGCGACCGAGGAGATGACGTTCTCATCATCGCGAAGGCCATGCTGGCCAAGTACGCCGAGGAGTTTGGCGCACGCGTACAGGGATTCAGTCCCCAGGCACTCGCAGCCATCAAAAAGTACTCCTGGCCCGGCAACATTCGTCAGCTCGAGAACAAGTTGCGAAAAGCGTTGGTGCTTGCGGAAAAAGCACTGATTGGCCCCGATGATCTCGACCTCGGGCGCGATGCAGAAGCGGCCATCATGCCGCTGGAGAAGGCCAAAGAAGATTTTCAAAGGCGGTATGTGCTCGAAGTCCTCGAGCGCAATCAAGGCAACCGCACGCAGACCGCGCGCGATCTCGGGGTGGACCCGCGCACGATCTTTCGGTACCTGGAACGTGAGACCAATCCCGTCCCCCCGGGCGGGAACTCGGGTTCCGGAAACCACGAATGAGCTTTCGCAAGCGTAGCATCCGAAATGGC
>JAHFDX010000054.1:0-2223 GCA_023248785.1 Myxococcales bacterium | reverse complement strand
GGCCGTTCTTCTTTCTGATCCCTGCCCGCCGAAGACAAGGGCCGATCTCGAGTGGCCCCGCCTTCTCGAAGCGATCGCTGCACGGTGTGAAAGCGCGCACGCGAAGGAGCGAGCTCTTCACCTTCCGTTTGGCGCAACGCGCGACGGGATCGTGCAAACACTTGCCGAACATGAGGAAGCGAAACGCTTGCTCGACATCGGCGCCCCTCTGCCTGTTGTTGGGCTCGCCGACATTCGTGAATCGCTGCAGCGCTTGTCCATTGGCGGTGCCCTTTCCGCGTTAGAGCTTCGCAATGTGGCACGCGTGCTCGGCGGAGGGCGCGTGCTGCGAAGGTTCCTAAACGCGCACCGCAACGAAGCCCCTCGTCTATTTGCAACGCTGAGTACAGACCCGTCCCTCGATTCGCTCGCTGAGGAAATTCACGCGTGCTTCGATCCAGATGGCACACTTGCCGATCACGCGAGTCCTCGCCTTCGAGAATTGCGCAACGAGTACCAGGCGTCGCGCCAACGCCTCCTCGCGCGTCTCGACGACATCTTGAGAAGACACGAAGCGATCGTTCAGGACAGTTTCGTCACGGAGCGCGAAGGCCGGTACGTCGTGCCCATGCGTGCCGATGCACACGAACGATTCCCGGGAATTGTCCATTCGACGAGCGCGAGCGGTGCGACGCATTTTGTGGAGCCACGCTCAGTCATCCCGCTGGGCAACCGTTTGAAGGTTCTTGAAGCCGACGTACAACGGGAAGAGCACGCGATCTACGCCCGCCTTTCGTCACTCATCTCGGATCAGCTCCCCAGTGCGCTCGCTTGCGCGGATGCGCTCTCGATCGCGGAAGTGCGCGCGGCCGTCGCAACCTTAGCCGTCGACATTGCGCTTCGTTTTCCAACACTTCTCGACAAGCCGGCGCTTCACCTTGTGCGAGCGCGTCATCCGCTTCTTGCGCTTGAACTCGAGCACGTTGTCCCGAGCGATCTCTCACTGGAAAGTCGACGGGCCACAGTTGTGAGCGGTCCGAATGCGGGCGGAAAAACCGTTGCGCTCAAGGCCCTCGGTCTCACAGCGTTGATGGTGCGGGCAGGTTTGCCGATCTGCGCGGGTGACGGAAGCGAGTGCGGACTCTTTGAACTCGTGCTGACGGACGTCGGTGACGATCAAAACTTGCACAAAAATTTGTCGACCTTCAGCGCACATATAACAAATTTAGTTACGATTTTGGAGCAATCCGCGGACGGAGCAATCGTCCTTCTCGACGAGCTTGCGGGAGGTACCGACCCGCGGGAAGGAGAGGCGCTAGCAGCGGGGGTGCTTGATTCGTTGTGTGCTCGAGGCGCAGCCGTCGCCGCAACGACGCACTACGAAGGGTTGAAAGCTCTTGCGCTTGGAGATGCGCGATTTACGAACGCATCGGTGGGCTTCGACTCCGCAACACTCACGCCTACATTTGCGATCACCCAAGGAACTCCTGGCGCCTCGAGTGCGCTTGCGGTCGCCCGCAAGTACGGAATGCCGGCCACCGTAATCGAACGCGCGGAGCGTTTTCTTACGCGAACCGAACACGATTTTGAAAAATTGGTTCAACGCCTTCACGATGAACGAGCTGCGCTCGAACTCGCGCGCACACGCGTCGAGCACGAACGAAGGGAGCTCCAGGATGCAAAGGCGATCGTCCTCGACGAGATCACGCGCTTACGCGAGCGTGATGCGCGAACAGTTAACAAGGAAACTGAAGAGCTGCTCGCGCGTGTTAAACGTGCGCGCGAAGAACTGAGAGCAGCGCAAGCGCGGTTGCGTGGAAGGAAACTCGACGAAGCGGATTTCAAAGCGGTCCAACGCACCATCGATCGGGTGGCTGCAGACGTGGCAATCGGGGGCGAGCTCGAGGTGCCAAAAGAGGCGCACGTCGTTACGAAGGAAATGGCTGCAAGCGATTTGCGCCCAGGAAACAAGGCGTATGTGCCTCGCTTGCGAGCCAACGTGGAGATCTTGGATGTGATGGGCCCCGAAACGCGCGTCGCAGCAGGTGCCATCAAGCTTACCGTTCACACGTCGGAACTACGCGCCGTCACGGCCCCCGCCGCCGCCGCTCCAACGCACGCTTCGATCAGGATGACTGCAACCATTACTTCGCTTGAGACCGCCGTGCAGACACGCGAAAATACGTGTGACGTGCGTGGTCTACATGTCGATGACGCAATAGCGATGATGGTTACGCACTTGGA
>JAHFDX010000612.1 GCA_023248785.1 Myxococcales bacterium | reverse complement strand
CAGTCGCACGTTGACCCTGACAGATCGCATTTCTCGTTTCACCTGAAGAGTTCACTCGCCGCGCTAGGCACGTATCGTGAAATAGCCCGAGCATGCTCCGGCGCTGGCTTGTTATTCCGCTTTGCATTTTGTCACTCATTCTCGCCAGAAATCGCGCACACGCAGCGATGAGTAGGAGCGCTCCGCAAGCGCAATACCTCGACGGAAACATCGATGCACTCGATGCGCTGGCGCTCTCTTCGGAGCGGCCCTTGTCGGTTTGGCACCACAATCCGATTTATGTTTCGTTTCATGCCTTCGCATCCGTCCAAGAGACGCGAACCACCATTACGGGAATGGTTGCGTTGCAATGGCAAACCAGTTGGTTTACTGCCCCAGCGACGGTGACCGTACAAGCTCGAACTCTGCCACCCGAACGCATCGAGCACATACAACAGGGCATTTCGGTTCGGGCCACAGCGTTTGCGCGCGCGTGCGTACAAGCAGCTTGGCGAGCCGCGGGAGTTGCAGATGATGCGCGAATCGATTCACTCTCGCGACGAGCACGTACGAGTGGATGGCTCCCTGAGGTTCGCCTGCGAGTTGCGCGCGGGGTCGACGTTCAGGCCCGCGTCGAAAACGATCCGTACGAATCTCGATTTTTCGACACATCATCAGGCAATCTTTGGCTCGAAGGCCGGGTGACGTGGCGCCTGGAACGCACCGTGTTTGCCGATGAAGAACCTTCAATTGAGCGCATTCGCCATGACCGAATGGAGTTTCGATGGCGCCTCGCGCACAAGACGCTCGATGCCTTGGCACAATGGCATCGAGCAAGGCACGCGTGGGAGCGCGAATCCAACGGGGACCAAGAGCTCGTGCGATGGCAGGTCGCGGAAACAGAGTCCGCACTCGACGTGCTCACGCTGGGATGGTTCTCAGAACACGTTGTGGAATCCAAGAGGCCAGAATCCGCCGCAGCAGCCAAAGAGACCTCCCATTGACGCCCAAAAGACCCGCGCGTACACGCGAACGCACCCAATGTTGTTGCACGAAACGCGCGAAAAACTTGCAGACCTCCAACGGCGTCTCATGGCGCTAAGGGGGCATCTTTGACATCCCCAAGCTGAAACGTGAAATCGATCGCTTGGGCGACGCAACGCTCGCGCCAGGTTTTTGGGACGACTCGAAGAAAGCGCAACAGGTAACCCGAAGACGCGCCACCCTAGAGCAACGGGTGACGATCGCAGAAGGCCTTACGCGCGATCTCGAGGATGCGCAGGTGTTGTTCGAGCTTGGAACGAGCGAGGGCGACGAACCTACAATCGCGGAAGCCGATGCGATGCTGCCGGGGCTCGAACGGCGCGTACGTGATGCCGAGCTCGCGCGCATGTTGAGCGGCCAAGCGGATCATGCCAACGCCATCGTTTCGATCCATCCAGGTTCCGGTGGCGAAGAAGCGAAAGACTGGGCCGACATGCTTCTTCGGCAGTACCTCAGGTGGTGCGAGCGGCGTGGATACAAGACGGAGATGCTCGACTATCAGCGCGGGGATGACGCCGGCATCGACGGTGCGTCGTTTTCAGTGCAGGGTGATCATGCGTTCGGATACCTGCGGAGCGAAACGGGCGTACACCGGCTCGTTCGCATTTCCCCATTCGATGCCAACGCTCGACGGCACACTTCCTTTACCGCCGTCGAGGTGACACCCGATGTGGAAGACGAACTCGACATCGTCATCAAGGACGAGGACCTCGAGGTCACAACCATGCGCGCCAGCGGTGCGGGCGGTCAAAAGGTCAACAAAACCGAGTCCGCCGTGCGCATGAAGCACCTTCCAAGCGGGATTGTCGTCGTATGCCGCGTGGAGCGCTCGCAACATCAGAACCGCGCCATGGCACTCAAGATGCTGAAGGCCAAGCTCTATGAACAGGAACTGAAGCGCCAAGAAGAAGTGAACGCTGCCTACCAAGCCACCAAGAGCCAGATCGCGTGGGGCAGCCAAATTCGCAACTATGTGCTCGCGCCGTATCGCCTTGTAAAAGATGTACGCACCGGCCACGAAACCGGCAACGTCGATGCGGTGCTCGACGGCGAACTTGACGACTTCATCGAGGCCTATTTGCTTGCTGCTGCTGGAGGCACGCTGCGTAAGGGTGGCTCAATCGAAAGCGACGAGGTGGAGTGACATGGCAGACCCTACACACGATTCCCACTCTGCCGAGCATGCGCTCATGGATGCGCGACGCGCAAAAGCTCAGACGCTGCGCAACCGAAGTGAAAATCCATTTGCCAATGATTCGGCGCCAACACTTGGCGGGCAAACGCTGACGCTTGAAGCACTGCGCGCAAAGGCGCAAGGCGCTGAATCACAAGACCGCTACGACGATGGAAAGGTCCGCTCGCTGACCGAAGGCCAGCTCTTTCACGTGCGCGGACGGGTCATCGCCCTGAGATCGACCGGCGGGCTCTCGTTCATCAAGCTTCGCGATCGCACGGGCGAAATCCAATTGCTCTTGAGCGAAGCGGTGATGGGCGCTGGCTACGCGTGCCTCCATGAAATCGACATCGGCGACATCGTGGAAGCCGAAGGGCGCCTAATGGCCTCGAAGCGAGGCGAACTCTCCATCGAAACAAACCGCGTACGACTCCTTACCAAGGCGTATCGTCCGCTTCCGGAAAAGTGGCACGGCCTCACCCACGTCGAGCTTCGCTACAGGCAAAGATACGTCGACCTCGTCGCGAACCCAGACGTCGCCGACATATTTCGGGCACGAAGCCACATCGTCAGGTCCACGCGAGCGATCTTGGACGAAGTCGGATTTCTCGAAGTAGAAACGCCAACCCTTCACACGCTCATCGGGGGCGCCGTCGCAAGACCGTTCAACACACACCACAACGCGCTCGACATGAACTTGTTCATGCGCATCGCACCCGAGCTACACCTAAAGCGCCTGCTCGTGGGTGGACTTGAGCGCGTGTACGAAATGGGTCGTTGCTATCGCAACGAG
>JAHFDX010000611.1 GCA_023248785.1 Myxococcales bacterium | reverse complement strand
AGTAGAGAAGCGGCGCGCCGCGATTTGTAAACAGCACGGCAAAGGCATTTGCCAGTCGCTCGTACGCAGCGCGTGACGTCGGTTGCGTAGGCTGATTGATCCATCCGCGCGCCTTGTCGTTGTTAGACCACTCATCCCAAAGAGGCGTGTCCTCCGCCATGTGAATCACGCGCCCAAGATCGTGGTTTCCAACAAAGGGACTCATCACGGCATTCGTGCCATACGACACATCGTTTTGATCCAAGAACGACGACAAGTCACTCATCGGATTCGACCGCATGAGTACGGACTTCACAATGGCGAGCCGCTCTGGAAAGTCGAATTGACCATCGAGCTTGCTCGATGGATCTACGTAGTACTTGATGTCGCTTGGGTTGTACGAAAACGTTTCTCCAACCAAATAGAACCGCTGTTGCGGCGACTGTTTCGCCACCACATCACTTTGGATGCGCTGGCGTACGTCGAGCAACCACTGGTCCTCAACATGTTTGATCGCGTCGAGCCTGTAGCCGTCGATTCCGTACTCACTGATCCAATCAATCGTGTTTTGGACCGAGTACGAACGCGCCGCAGAAACAGTGTAGTTCCAGTGAGGCAAGTAGTCGGTAAACCAGCAGCGCTTGCCATCGGCGCCCCAATCGCACCCCTGTCCGCAAATACAATTGCGTGATCCGTCGTATTGCGGCCAAAACCATCCAGGATTTTGTGCATAAACGGCCGACCCTTTGTGGATGTGCACCATCGCATAATCGAAAAGCACTTTTATGTTCTTCGCGTGGGCGGAGGCCACGAGTGCTTTCAACGTCGGTGCTGAGCCGAAACAGGACTCGGGATTTTTTGGGTCGAGATTTTTCGGCCAATAGCCATGGTACCCGGAGTAGTAGTTGCTGTCGTTCGCCACGCCTTTGCCGCGCTCTTCGGTGTTGTCGGCAGGAACCGTAATCCAGAGCGTGTTTACGCCTAGGCCTGAAAAGTAACCGTCATCGATCTTTTTCTTGAGCCCAGCCCAGTCGCCTCCAAGATAGTTGCTGATGGGACCCGTGACGCCCGGGACATCGCAGTTGTTTGTAGAGTCCCCATCAAGAAAACGATCGACGAAGACAAAGTAGATCACCGCATCACGCCAATCGAAAACTCCCGGTGGCAACGCACCCGGTTCTTCGCAAACTGGCGTCTTGCACATCACCGGTGCGCGAACGTTGTTCGTGTTGCCGTTGCTATCGGTTGCGTTGGGTTGCGCAGGGTCGTGCTTCCACTCGGTGCCGTTGATGAGAAATTTATAAGTGACCTGCTTGTTGTACGGGATGTTCGCGGTTGCGCTCCATGTGCTGCCGGCACGTGCCATGGCGACGCCACTTGTCCATCCGTCAGGTCGAAAGTCACCGCGAAGTTCGACGCTTGTTTCGTTCGTTGCCGGGTACGTGAAGAGTTCGGCGCACTGCTTCCACTCGGCCGGGCATTCGGGCGGGGCGTCGGACTTTGCGTCTTGTGAGGAGACGCCAGCATCGTAGCCGTCACCGTTGCCACCCGAACCGGGATTGAAAATCGAGGCGTCCGGGGGTTGGCCTAGATCCCCGATTTTGGGCACATCGCTTCCGCACGCGCACACGAGCGCAAGTGGCAACAGCAACGGAAAAGCGCGCGCGAACATGTGATGTGCGTCGACCAAGTCAAGGTGGGTGTCAACTCCGACCAAAAAAGCACGCAACTGAAGACCTCGGCGCATTGAACAGGTCGCCATCAGGACGACATGTAGCCCCTGGTAATTGATCCGTGGCTTTGTTGAAATCCATACTGTTTCGTGTGCGATTCGTGTGCACTTGCGTCGGGCGCCGTCTAAGTGAAGTGAGGAGGGGTGTTTATGCGATCGATTGGAGCACGAGGCGTCCTACTTTTCTTGGGAGCGATTTTTTGCGCCAACGGCCTCACCGCCACGTCGGCATTTGCGCGCCCTGATTCCATCAAGCCCAGGCCCAATCTCGAGAGCGTGGCACGGCGACTCAGCAGTGCGCGCGACCTACCCACTCGGTCGGACCCCGGTTGCGCGTTTGGCCCGGGTGACTTGCCATTTGAAACCGTTGGCAAGGTCGCTACGAACAACGCCCCGATTCCTCTCGGGGACGAGATGCCCGTTCACTACATATTCGTCCTCATGCAGGAGAATCGTTCCTTTGATCATTACTTTGGTCGATTTCAATCGTACCTCCGCGAGGTAAAACAGTACCCGTCTGAGCAGGCGCGCGCCGCCGATCCTAGGTTGCGTGCGTTTACGAGCGCGGACGTTGCCGACGGCATCGACGTACCCGGCACGCCCTACCACCTATTGTCCGATGAAGCGCGGGCGCGGGCGAATGGCAATTTTGCGCCGAACGCAGCTAGCAGTGCAGACGCCCCGTATAATCCGTCGGTGGCGGGAACAGAGCCCCGAACGAAAGCAGACAAGCACTATTGGATGCATCACCGCTGGCAAGATGCGAGCACCAAAATTCCCGGCCTCTGCCTTTCGGATACGGCGCACGAATGGTGGGCCGCACATCTTCAATGGAACGCCGGAGCGATGGATGGTTTTTTCCAATCGAATCATCTGTTCTCAGAGGGCGGATCGCCGCGCGCACCGGAGCGAAAGCTATTAAGCGGTGAGCGTGCACTCTTTTTCTACGACGAGCACGACATCCCTTTCTACTACTGGCTGGCCGACACATTCGCGATCGGCGATCGCTACTTCAGCTCCGTGTTGGGCCCGACATTCGTCAACCGCGACTATCTATATGGGGCCACAAGTCGCGGGCTCACCTCAAACGCATCGGACAAATTCAACGGTAGCGCAGCGGTCGCGTACCGATACGCGGGAAAGGAAACGGCAATTCCGACTGCCGTGACGGTCCGCGGTAGGCTATCCGTGAGAGACGATAAGGGTCGACCGATCCAACTTGACGGCGGCCAAGTCCGTCCGACAACGCTCAACACCATTTACGACGCGCTCTCCGTGCGTGGC
>JAHFDX010000610.1 GCA_023248785.1 Myxococcales bacterium | reverse complement strand
CGCCCACCTTGGCATAGAGAACTCGCAAATAATCGTAGATTTCGGTGATCGTTCCGACCGTCGATCGAGGGTTCGACGAAGCGCTCTTTTGCTCGATGGCAATCGTTGGCGAAAGCCCGCGCAGGTGGTCCACCTTCGGTCGTTCGAGCTGCCCCAAAAACTGCCGTGCATAGGCGCTAAGTGTTTCGACGTATCGCCGTTGGCCTTCGGCGTAGAGCGTGTCGAACGCGAGACTCGATTTTCCAGAGCCACTTGGGCCGGTAAAAACCACAAATTGGCGTTTCGGAATAACCAGCGAATCGATCGCCAGGTTGTGTTCGCGGGCGCCCGTGATTTCGATGAAATCCGGTTCACGTGAGCTCCGTGACGAGATGAACGACGTGCGAGCGTTGCGTGCCATTTGGGCTGCGTTTATTACTACACATCACAAAGTAACGTCCCCTTGCACATACAGTTATTCTGCGCCGTGTGGATCCATCCTGGGCGTCGCTCAAGGACGACGAGCTTCTAAAGCTGCGCATTTGCGAGCTCGGCGTAACCATTGAGGGAAGCGAGCTTTTGCCGCACATTGAGAATCTCTATGGTGTGCTCGAACGACGTGGGATTTCGGTGCGTCCGCTCTGTTACCTCGGCGATGAGTGGTTCTCGCCAACGGACGTTCCGGCGATCGCGATCCCGTTCTACCTCGCGCACCCCCGTCTAAGGCAGCTTGAGCTCCACATGATGCTTGAAGTGGAGGGCGGCACACCCGATTGGTGCGACAAGCTTCTCTTCCATGAATGCGGGCACGCGATGGAGCACTTCTATCGATTCACCCGCAGTCGCAAGTGGCGCTCGGTCTTCGGCAGTCCCGATAAGGAATACGCGCCCGAAACGTATCGCCCGCGTCCGTACAGCCGAAGTTTCGTTAGGTACCTTCCAAATTGGTACGCCCAAGCTCACCCTGATGAAGACTGGGCCGAGACATTTGCTGTCTGGCTCTCGCTCGACAAAGAAGAGTGGCAAAGGCGCTACGCGGGGTGGAAGGCGCTCGAGAAGCTTGAGTACATGGATGCACTCATGCGCGCGTCGGCAAAGAAGCCACCGCTCGTAACGGGCGGGCGACGGAAGTCGGACGCCTCGAGACTTCGAACTACGCTGGAGCGCTACTACGCCACGCGACGCAAGCTCTTCGCCGAGGACCAACCCGATTTTTGGGATGCTGATCTGAGGCGTATTTTTGGCGAAGGTCCTGGGCGAGAGACAGCTGCGCATTTTTTGCGACGCCATCGCCACGCTCTCGTAAGCACCACCGTGCGATGGACCGGCGAGCACAAGTACGCGGTGGACGCGCTTGTTCGAAAGCTGATCACGCGCTCGCGGCAACTCGGGTTGCGGGCGCACGACAAGGATGCGCCTCTCCTCGAGCTGGGCGCATTCTTGTCTGCGTTGGTTACAAATCATCTTCACACGGGCAAATTCAAGAGGTCTGTGTAGCCATGAAGATTTTGGTTCTCTTCGATTTGGGACGCCCCACTTCATCGGAAGAGAGCTTTTCGCTACGCGAACTCAAGGAGGAGGAGGGGAAGCCCACGGAGGCGGATGTCCTGCGCTGCTTGAAACGTCTCGACCACGAAGTGGAAACGCTTGCCGTATTCGACAACGTGCGCGACATCTGCGACAAAATCGGGACGTTTGCTCCCGACATCGTCTTCAATCTCTGCGAATCGTTTCGCGACGACAGAGCGAACGAACCCAATATTCCCGCGCTTCTTGAGTTGATGAAGGTGCGCTACACGGGTGCGGGATCCGACGCGCTTCTGTTGTGCAAAGACAAGGCGCTTGCCAAGAAATTGCTCGTGTTTCACCGCGTGCGCGTTGCCCGCTTTGTGGTGTCGCAGCGGGGGCGTGCGCTTCGACGCATTGGAAATTTTTCCTATCCCGCATTCGTAAAACCGCTCGGGCTCGAATCGAGCGATGGTATCGCCAAGGCGTCGTTTGCGCCTAGTGAGGCCGAGGCACTTGAGCGTGCCAAATTTCTTCACGACAAGCTCGAGACCGACGTACTCATTGAAGAATACATCGACGGACGCGAGCTCACTCTGTCTGTGTTGGGCAACAAACGGCTCACGGTGTTTCCTGCGCGCGAGATTTTCTTTGGCAAAGAATCCGAAGATGCCGGGCCAAAGTTCGCGACGGCAAAAGCAAAGTGGGACGATGCCTATCGAAAGAAGTGGGGCATCAAAAACGGCCCCGCCGCCGCGCTTCCTGCGGGAATGGACCGCAAGCTCGCCGAACTCGCGCGACGTGTGTATCGCATCTTGAACATTCGTGGGCTCGGTCGCATCGACGTGCGTCTTACGGAGTCGGGTGAGATTGTTGTGATTGAGGCGAACCCAAACCCGTCGCTTGCACGCGAAGACGATTTTGCGGCTGCGGCGGCCCAGGCGGGGGTGGACTACGACACGTTGATCACGCGTATTCTTGAGAATGCGCTCGGGGGGTGAGGGTGGGTGGTTGGGGCGTTTTTTGCCCTACACCTCCAACACGTAACACTGCCCCTCAAAGAGCCTCTCAAACCCAAGTCGCTCAAGGATTGGAGCCGAACTCGCAGCGCGCGCCTGCGTCACTGCGAGTTCGAATTTCCGTGTTCGCAAGAACGATAGGCGGGCCGCGAGGAGTGCTGTGTACACCCCTTTGCCCCGGGCCGACTCGAGCACTTGGGCGCCGAATAGGTAACCATATGTGTCTCGAATTTGGAGCCCCGCGGTACCAACCATTTTTCCTTCAGTGAATGCGCCATAGAGATGAATCTCGCGCGGGTTTTCTCGCAGGGCGCGTAGGTACATGGCGCGCTCTCTGTGCGCTTCACGTTCTGGGACGGACCATCCCTTTCGCGCTACTTCAACATAGGTATCCATGTCCGAGTCACTCACCTCGTCAACACACACCTCTTTTGGGGCATGGATAACGAGGTTCGTATCGCAGCACATTCCGCACATGTCCCATGCCCGAA
>JAHFDX010000609.1:2482-2996 GCA_023248785.1 Myxococcales bacterium | reverse complement strand
CACCGGCGTTTTGAATAATGCTCTGACTGATCGCCAGTCCGAGGCCCGTTCCCTCGCTTTTCGTTGTGAAAAACGGAACGAACAAGTTGCCTTGCACCTTGGGGCTTATGCCAGGTCCGGTATCGCGTACCGCAATCTCGATGAACGTGGGTTCGTCCGACCGCAGGGAAATGAGGCGCTCACTGCTCGTGCCGCGACTCATTCTTGCTGGCCTCCGCAGGGACGTCGAGATGGTCACCGAACCTTGAGAGTCCATGGCCTGAATGGCGTTTTGGACAAGGTTGATAAGCACTTGTCGGAGCTTTTCTGGGTCAATGCTCACGCGAAGCAGATCATCGCCAAGCTCGGTGCGAATATCGACATCTTCATCGGTCCGCTGGCTTGCGAGAATTTGAAGAGTGCGGCGTACCACGCCATTGACGTCCACCGGCACGACCGTGCCTGAGTGCGGGCGCGCGTAGTCGAGGAAGCTTCCCACCACACGATCGAGTCGATTGACCTCTTCAATGATGAT
>JAHFDX010000609.1:0-2472 GCA_023248785.1 Myxococcales bacterium | reverse complement strand
GCGGGAAGCTCCGTCGTTTTCCTCTTCCAGGAGTTGTGCCGCACCCTTGATCGCTCCGAGCGGGTTCTTCACTTCGTGCGCAAGACCAGCCGCCATCGAACCAAGTGCGGCAAGGCGATCGCGATCCTTCATGCGCGAGTAGACGCGGCAGTTCGCAATAACGACACCCACTTGCGCTGCGAGTCGCTCGAGAAGTGTCACCTCTTCGGGTGTGAAGGCATCGCGCAAGCGATCATCCCCAACAAACAAGAGCGCAACGATTTCACCCCCATCACCATGCACGGCGAGAACGATCGCGTGTTCAAGTTCTTGAAGAATCGAGGCAGCAGCAACAATGGCGCGCGCTTCGTCGTCAGGATCGCGCGCAATGTCTTCGAGAACAATGGCTGGGCGGTTTTGTAGCCGATCCAAGAGGGGCCTCACAACAAGCGCCTCAATGCGCTTCGGCTGTCTCGTACCGACGCCTCCCGATCGATCGAACCCATCACCGTCGGCATCGCGCACATAGAGCGCTGCTTGCGTGACTCGGTGTGTGCGATCGAGCCCGTCGACAAGTAAGTTGAGCATTTCGTCGAGTTCGAACACGTGCGCGATACGGCCTCGAAGTTCGTCGATCGTCTGTTCAAAATCGTAACGTTCGCGCAAAAAGAAACGCTGGATGCGTGACTCAACTTCGTGACGAAGCGGCTCGAAGAGGACCAGAAACACGGTCGCCGCAAGAACCGCGTTCAGGTACATCGTGCTGAACCCTCCGAGCACTCGCACGAACAAGAAGAAGAGCCCCGCAAGGCAACTTGCGAGGATGGCCGACGAGACAAGCCTCCACGCCATTTCGTACATGTCGGCAAGCCGTGGTCGAGTAGCCGATTCGGCAAGGACGAAAAGAAATACGATCGAAATCACCGCCGCGACCGGCGCAAACTGCACACCGAGGTACGACACGAAATCGAACAGCGTCGCGCCAACCGCCATGGCTCCAACGACGACGAGGAACCGCACGCGGTAACGGATAGCCCGCGACGGACTCGCCTGCCCACGCCTCTCAAGCACAATAAGCGCCGCAACGAGAAATCCGAATACATACACATACTGAAGCACCAGCGCGAGCCAGTGCTGGTTGTACGGTGACATCACCAGGACAAGAACGAACAGCCCCGCGATGAACGCAAAGCGTGGAAGCAGTGTGCTCTTCGGTGACGTGTCGAGCGGGACGATATTCTGAAAGAGAGCGATCGCAAGTTGAGGAAGAAGAACGGTGAGAACACCGGTTGCGCGAATCCAAATCTCGGCGCGGGAGAAGCCGAGGAGCGATTGGCTCAGGTACCAAAGAGCAACGCCCACGGCGAACGCCGCAAACTGCCAATGCACGCTGCGGCGCCCGCGCAACAGCACCGACAACGCGATGGCCAACGCCAACATCGCGCAAAAAAGAATGGTTT
Source organism: Myxococcales bacterium (assembly GCA_023248785.1). Taxonomy (GTDB): domain Bacteria; phylum Myxococcota_A; class Polyangia; order Polyangiales; family Polyangiaceae; genus JAHFDX01. Next base: position 1,033 of record JAHFDX010000609.1, on the reverse strand, counting down.
TTGGGCGGAGTTCTTCGAGCACGAAGTGCCTCAATGCGGGGCATTGAGGCGAGCGTCAACTACTTGGAGGCTTGTCCCGCAGGTACGCTCTGCCAGGGGAATGGGTCGGGTCCTTCGACTTCCGTCGGTCGCCGGCTGATACCTGAAGCCACCTGAACTTTTTCTTGAGTGCGGTCGACGTCCTTCGCGGCTTCGGCGGTGCGATGGAGCTCCGCGGGAGCTTGAACAGGAGCCGCGGTGGACTCTTCGCCGCGTTCATTGCCCTCAGTGTCCGTCGGATCGCTCGCGGCCCCGGAACATCCTGCCATCCAAATTGCAACAGCCAACCAACTCATGTATCGATTCATGGCCCGTCCTCCGAGGATACTGCCGAAAGACCATATTGCTTCACAAGCTGCGAAAGGCGCGGGCGCTTCATCCCAAGAAGAGCTGCTGCCTTGGTAATATTCCCTCTGGTTTCCGCCAAAGCGCGGGAGATGCAATCGCGCTCGATCTGACGCTTGAGATCGAAAAGCGGTGTTTTCCGATTTCGAATTTCCGCGTAGGCGACACCCGTTGCACCCGCTTCGGTCGATGGAAGATCCCCACTGAAAGGTTCGTCGTCACTGGAGATGTTGAACGAACTGTCGAGGGAGCGCGCGCTTGCCGGCGGGACCATGGTCGATCGACCACTGAGACCACTGTTCGTTGCAAGCACACGCAATTCATCGACATTGTCGATGAGAACAGATGCTGTGATTGTCTCGTCATCGGCAAATAGCGAGGCCGCCCGAAGAACGTTCTCGAGCTCTCGAATGTTCCCCGGCCACCTGTGCCGGAGGAGCAAATCGATCGCATCCTGTGACAAATGCTTCCGATCTTCGCTACGCTCGTCTGAAATTCGCGCAAGGAGGTTTTCCGCGATGCGCGGAAGATCGCCGAGTCGAGCGCGTAACGGCGGAAGTTCCAGCGTGATCCCGCGCAAGCGATAGTAAAGGTCTTCGCGGAATTCGCCTCGTTCCACCATGGCCTTGAGGTCGCGGTGGGTTGCGCA
>JAHFDX010000608.1 GCA_023248785.1 Myxococcales bacterium | reverse complement strand
CGCACGCTCGGGCGTGTAGGGGCCGTCTTCCATGACCTCAGGCGTCCACCCGGGCCGTCCTTTTGCAATGGTCTCAAGCCACGCTGCGCGCACGCCTGCGAGTGTCGATTCGAGCGAGACCCTAGCCTCAGGACTTGGCCCATCGCGCGTAAATGGTTCCTCTGCGCCTTTGTAACGACCGACCTGAAGGATTTCGAGCTTGAGACCAAGATGTTCTGCGAGCAGTTTTCGGAAATAGATGAGCTGCGCGGCGATGCCGATCGCCTCGACTTCGCCCGACGGAGGAATACCCACGACGTCACATGCGTGGGACGCAATCATAAGCGTGTCGTTCGTCAGACCCTCGGCATAGCAATAGACTTTTTTGCCTGCCTTGCGAACCGCGCCAAGCACTTCGCCGAGCTCTTGTCCACGCGCGAATCCGAAACCTCCGGAGCCTCCAAAGCGAATGTAGAGCGCCTTAACATACTCTCTCTTTGCAACGCGCTCGATCGTGCGCGTGCCTTCGTAAAATGGCGTCCGTTTCGACGGCAAGCCAAGAAGACCCGGCGGCGCTTCTTCGGGAAGACCGCGCGTCAGATCAAAGATTGCAAGCGCGGGACCGCGAGTCGGTTCGCGCTGTTCAGTCACTCCAACTGGTGCTGCCTTCGCCTTCGATCGCTGACACGAAAATAACGTCGCAAAAAGAATCGAGGCAATGCAAACGGGCAGGTACTTTTTCACTCTTCCCCCGTTGATAGTGTCGGTGAGACAGGCGTCGATGACGGCGATGGTCGCGCCGAAGGAGGTGCCGCAGATGGAGGTGGCTGCGCAGAAGGTGCCGCCGAAGGAGAAACGGTTGCCGCTCCCTCAACGCGCGTTTTGACGTGCGACGGATACGTGGCCGGTGGAAATCGATCGACGATCTCACGATAAATATGCATCGCCTCTCCCTGCTGACCGCTCGACCAATACGTGTCGGCAAGAGCAATCATCGCGGGCAAGTAGGAAGGATTCGCCGCGAGCGCACGCTTGTAGCTTCCAATGGCCCCTGCCGAATCGCCTGTTGCGCGCTTGACGTTACCAAGGCCTGTGAGCGCGTCCGGATCATTCGGATTGCGCGCAACCATCGCCTCGTACGCCGCTCTGGCACCCAGAAAATCGCGTTTCGCGAGCGCGCGCGAAGCCTCTCGACTGGAGAGCACCGCGCCTCCATCGGAAGCAGATGCATCAACGAACGATGCGTCTGGGACCGAAGCATCCATGGCGGGCCCCAGAAGTGCGCGTAACGAGTCAGAAGCCGCATGATCGCGACGCATCGCCATGAGCCTGTCGAACTCTCGGCGAGCCTCGTCACCTTGACCATGAGTGGATCCATGGGTTGCGAGGCCATAAACAAGAAGCCCCCGCGCGCGACATAGCGAACCTTCTGCCGCGGCCGCGCGCCGCAAGCGATCAGTGACCTGTGTAGACCACACGCCATTTTCGGCAAGATCGAGCGCCGCAAGCGTGTATTCCGTTTCCACTTCGCTCGCATCAAGCTTCGACAGAAGCGCGCGCGCTGCCGCGAATTCGCCAAGCATGCGAAGCACGTCCACGCGGATGCGCAACGCCGGCGGCGAAGCTTCATTCTTTGTAGCCGCATCACGCGACGCTTCATTTGCATAGGTCAGTTTCGTATCGACCTCGCTCGCCCCGCCGCGTGCCTTCCGATCAAGCCATGATTCGTCCGCGAGAATCGAAGCAACGCGCGCAACTGCCAGAGCGGCCGCTGGGTCCCCGGGGTCCTGTTTGCGCAAATCACTGGCCAAGGAACTCGCGGCTGCGACATCGCCAGCGCGGAGCTTTGCTTCCACCTGCGGCAATATGTCACTATTTACGTTACGTTTTTCCACGGGCGGTTCTGAGGGCTTTGCGTACTGCCGAGCCACAAGAGCTCCTGCTCCGATAACCGCGATTCCAATCACGCCCGCCACGAGCCATCCACGCGCGCGCGACCTCGGTGCCCCCAAATCGTCCACGGCACTGGGGCGAACTGTCCAAGGAGGGCGCGCCTCGGATGCGCCAGGACCCGCGTCACCGGATGCCCCCGCAATCGGTACCGAAGGAACGGACGGCAAAAGTCGTGGATCGATGGGCGCTGAAACCTTGGGCGGGGGAACACTCTCGGCGTCATTAAGGGCACTTCTCCGCAACGTAATTGCGGCCTCTTCGAGAGACCCTTCGACAGACGCCGTTCCAACAACTGCCGCTGGGGGTGCACTGGGGGTAAGGTTCGGCCTTATGGACGGGAGCTTTTCACGCCCAGGCGGCGGCGGCGGCGTGCTCGGCGACTTGCCGCTTTTTGACTGCGAAAAGAGCGCCACCAACTCTGGAATGTCCCCAAGCCGTCGCCCGCTCTCCTCATTTCGGCGGATGCGATCGTCGAGCGTCACGGTCCCATCTTGCACCGCTTTTTGCAGCTCACGGATGGATGCAAATTGCAGCGTCCAGCCCTTTTTTACATCAACAATCCAGCGATCATCGCCTGAGTTTTTAGCCTCGAGGCGAAACAAAAAACCGCACTGCGTGCACCGCACCTTCGTGCCGCGGCTGGTTAAGAGCGCGTCGTCAAAGTCATACTTCGTATGGCAACGCTCGCATTGAACGTCCAAAGCAAGGGCAGCCTACCACTCGTTCACCTTCGCTGCGCGCTTTGCGACAACCAAGAGGTGCCTTTACACTCCCACCATGCACGTCGCCCTCCGCGCGCTCCTATCCGCTTTGGCCATGACGTCAACAATCACGGTCTTTGCCGGTTGCCCGGTTTATCCAGCAACGAGTTGCCAAGACACACCCGACGAAGCGCGGTGCGCGTGGGCGTGCCGTACTGCATCCGATTGCGCGGTCGGATACGGGTGTAGCAACGGAACGTGCAAGTACGCATCGAGCACCACAAGCGCAAGTGGCGCGTGCAAGACCCCAATGGAGTGCACGACGGGAGCAACGTGTGGCAACGACTCGACGTGCCACGCAGGCGACT
>JAHFDX010000053.1 GCA_023248785.1 Myxococcales bacterium | reverse complement strand
TCGTAGTCCAAACAATTCCGATCGTGCGATCGAGCGTAGGCACGCGGAATTCGAGAGGCAGAGGATTGATGTCGCTCACCTCGATCCGCAATCCGTGGAAGCCGTCGTGCACGAACATCCCAGGTTTGCCCAGTGCTGAATGAATTTTGAAATCCGCCTGCATCTCCTTGGGCCATGCGATTTCGAGCGTTGCGTGCTCCACATGTGTACGCATCGGGGCCAGGTCAGGCGTGTCGATGCTCCATACACCGGTGGAACTAGCAAGCACCCACCCTTCGAGCACCGTCTCCACGGAATCGCCCTTCTCCAATTGCACGAGGTCGGCATGATCTTGCGACGCGCCCGGCGTTGGTTGTGGGACCACCACGCGACCGTCATGCTTGAAGATACGACGTCGCAACGGGATCGTTTGGGCAACAGCTGAAAATGTCGGACGCGCCGCGTCTGCGTTGGACTCTATGTCAGTCGTGCCACCTAGACGCCTCACATCGTAGAGGCGAAAGTGGAGAAGGCCATTCGGTTGCACCGCGTAATGCTCATCGTGATCGAGAACATCGGTCGCATCGGCGCCCGTTCGCGAATGTACTTCGAGAGCACGCTGGGTACGCACATCGAACGCAGCGAGAATCTCCTTCGACGACATTCGTGACTCCAGGGATGCGCGCTCGAGGGCCAACTGAGAGTCAGCCGACAAAACCGATTCACATAGGGCGAGCCGCCCATCGAGCAGGACCCGAACGCCAACCTTGTTCGAGCGTCGGCACTCAAGCTGCGCCTCTTGCTCAACCCAGCCGCGTGGTGCGGCTTCGCGCGCGCGAAAACGTGCGAGTTCGCGATCGGCACCCTCCAAATCGCCTCGTTGCATCAACGCGTCGAAGCAAGCTGTCGAACGAAAATCACGCCTCGGGTCGTCGCACGAAAGTTGAACGGCGCGCACGGACCGAGCGGGCTCCAATGACCGCTCGATTTCGTAACCAAAATGGGTACTTTTCTCAACACCCGCATTTCCCCACGCCACCCGCGCCAAGTCGAAACGGCCACCGATTCCCAAATAGTGAGCGCGTACGAGTTGCAACACCCCACGCGCGGCAAAGGGCTTGCTTGACCCTGCATCGAGTATCTCTGCGGCGCGAAATGCTCCTAAGGGTCCGCGTTGCTTGGCGGCTGCCGCAGCAGCGAGCCCCAGCCACCCGCGAAAGGCGCGAGGCTCAACATCCACAACCTTTGCGTATGTCGCTTCAAGTGGCTCGTAGTTGAGGGGCGGTGCCTCCACGCGATCCATAAGTGCAGCGCGCGACTCCGCAAGCGCGAGCCACCACGAATCGAATCGGCCGGCGCCTGGCTGAACGCGCGCGTCCGGCCAGCCCAGCCACGAACCCGCCGAAATGTCGAGCCACCGCGTTGCGACCGACTGCGCATAGTGATGGGACCGAAGTTCGACCGACACATCGGTCACGATTGCGGCGTTCGCAGAAATCGAAATGCCTTGGGGATGCCCCTGTTCATCCCATACATGCGCGGAAAATGGTTCAACAGATGTTCCATTTGACGTATTGGCAAACCAGTTGAAGGTGCCTGCCCGCGAAACGTACCCCTCAACCAGATCGATCCAAGCCCGCCCCAAACCTGCGGAGTGCCTCGCTACAAGATCGAATTTTAGGGCACCATCTTTGCTCCAGTAGATTTGTGTGGGCCCACTGGCCATTACGCCCAGCGTGAACTTCCCAGCGCGTGGAAATGTCACTTGATAAGTTACACGACGTACTCCTGGACGTGCGGACACTGTTGCAAGGTCCACGTCGCAACCACGACCTGCCCATTCGATCGGGCTTGGTGTCGCGGTCCGTAATTCGGCCGAATCGAACGTCTTCTCGGAAGCCCGGACGGCCCACGAAACCGGTCCCTCCACTCTCGTGGGCTCTAGACATCCACTTTCGCGCCGCGCCCACGCGGCAATCTCGATCGAGCCATGATGACGTGCCCATCGATGAGCCGCGAGCAACGCGAAAAGGCGCAGTCGCACACTCGGTGCCTTATCTACAAGCGTCCGCAAAAGGTGCTCGGGTTCTCGCGTTCGTCCAAGAAGATCACTGGACGCGACTGGGACCTCAGGGTCCTCGCGAAAGAATGCACCAAGCGCACCAAGCCATACTTCTTCGGAACTGCCTTCGAGGGCGAAGAGCCATGCATCCGCGGCGGCATCAGCATTACCCTGCTCGTCAAGGACGATGGCGCGTTCGACAGCGCCGACCCATGGTGCGGTTGGCGTTTCCGCGCGCGGAGGATGGCACGATGCGTTCGCGCCCAAAGCAACCGAGCATACGAGCCACGCGCGGAGATTCATTGCTTTCTGGCCTGCGCGCGCGCAAACGCAGAGAAGAGCGAACTTACACGCACAAGCCACGCACGCCACTCTGGGTACTCGACAGGCGAAATGACGTGTTTATCAAGAACCGTGCGGCGATAGATCTCGAGCAGGTCAGATCGCGGCTTCGCGACGCGCATCTCCGCGCGACCAAATGAGCCACCATCAGCCACGCCCGATACGGGTACCGAGATCCAGTCCATGCCCTTGGGGGCCGTGATCAGCCAAACGACTTCTGTCGACATCGGCGCAAGTTCCGGAGGGAGTACGACCGGCAATTGCCTTGTTGCGCGAGGCGCAAGCACGTCCACCCAAGGCGTACGCGGTGCAAAGGACATGAGCCACCCGCCAAGTTCCGAACGCGCTGCACCCCGCAAATTCGCACGATATCGCAGGCGCGCTCCACCATTTGGGAGTTCGCCATCGAACTCGGGTTCACCTTCGATGTCGCTCGTTGGAAAGATGCCTTGCAGGGACTGATGCCGAACAAAATCGCGGCGCTGACTTCGCTCGCCTGCATACGTGCGCATGCGAAATGCGGCGTCACCCGAATAGTCTTCATGAGCTTCGAGCCTCGCGTCCCCAGACGTGTTCAACGCGATTTCCCACCGAATGCTCGTACCGTGGCGTTTTGCATCGGCCGTAGGGAGCGTCACAAGCGCGGGGTTCGGATCGTCAATACGAAGAGCGAGTGCTCGACCGTCCATGGATGGCAGAGGACCCATGCGTGCCTGTGGGCTCGTCGCGTCAAGGTATGTGCCGCCACCAAGGGATGGGACAAACGCAATGCCGTGATCAAACATTGGCACAGCGGCGTTCGGCAACTTGAGCAGCGTAGATCGTCCCGAAAGCCGCGTTTGAACGAGAACTTCGCTCGCATCGACACCAATGGCTTTGAGCAACGAAATCAGGAGGATCGCCTTGTCGTCACAGTCCCCCTCACGCCGGGCTAGAACCTCGTGCGGGCGATTGGGCAACCACGCTTCGGCACTGACGTAGTTCACGTACCGAATCTGATCGGCCACGAACTTAAACAGTGCATCCATTTTTTCCTCGGTGCTCTGCTTGCCTCGCGTGAGCTCCTGCGCAATCGCATGCACTTCCGCATCGGGAATCGTAAATCCCTTAACAGCTTCTCGATACCAATCGCGAAATGCCGCCCAGTCGCGAAATGTCGACCCCACCACAACCGGCAACGTTTCGCTGAGCGGCGGTGCGAGTGGCTCCTCGGGAACCACGCGTAGCTTCCTCCACACAAAGTCAGTTACAATTCGCCCCCGCTCGCGCTTCTCTTGCCGCTCATCGGGCGCTGCCGTCGACGTATCCAAGAACAGCGGCTCATTCTCAGGCATATCGACCACGACGCGGTTCTCTAAGAGTGGATGACCTTCGGTCGAGCCTACATAGTCGATAAAATAATACGGAACGTCACCACGCCCACCAACCGGACCCGCCGTCCACGAGCGCAACGCCACTTCAACGGTGTCGCCTACGTCGAGCTCCGGCCAACGAAGCAAGGGCCCGCGTGAGGAGCGGCGCTCTTCGCGTGGATACGCGACGCTCCCGTCCTTTCGCCAAACGCGTGCGCGAAGCAGCTCGTTTTGTTCGCCTTCAAGAGGCAGGGATTCTTCGAGTTCTTCATTCGTGCGCGGAGCAACACCAATCTGTCTCGCATAGTGAATGAGTTGCGACACGCGTCTGTCATCGTGCTTTGTGACAATGCGTCGCCAAAATAGGTCAACACTCTTCGCTTCGTTCGGCAGCGCCTGAAGGCGACTCTTTCGCACCTCGGCATCACTCGCGAGAAAACGTTCATCGCGCGCTGCTTTCGTTGCGCCACCAGCCGTGAGCATCGCTCGCAATTGTGCATCCGCAGGATCAAGTTCCTGCGCGCGCAGAAGCGAGTCGCGCACCTGTTGCTCGTCACCTGCCCGCTGCCCGGGTTCGTGGACGTGCATCGCGGCCTTCGAAAGCAAACGCCAGAGCGCACTTTCGTTCGGTGAAAGAGCAACGAGTTCGAGCAGCCATCCTCGCGCACGCATGGCATGACCGACCTCGATGAGCGCCTCGGCTACGTCCGTGACGTCGCGCAGATCAAACGCACCTTCGCGGTAGCGTTCGTCGATCAGCGCGAGTGCTTCTTTCGGCTTCTTGCCGTACAACACAAGAAACGAAGGGTGATGAAGCGCGCGCGACAGAACACGCTCTGCTGACAAAGTGGCCTGCTCGGGCGAAAGTCCATTCGCGAGTTCCGCGCGCAATCGATCCCCGGCGCGCAACAAAGGTGCCTCGAGCAATCGAAATGCCCGTGCCATACTCGTGGGGCTTGAAGTCGCCGCATACGCGCGCGCACCTAACAGAACCGCTGCAGGTTGTTTCTTGAGTTCGGGCAGAAGCGATTCGAAGCCAGCAATGGCCCAGTCGAACTGCCGGGCATCGAATCTCGATCGAATGACAAGAAGCTGCACAAGCGCGCGCTCCTCCTTCAAGAGTGCCTTGTCCGCCAGCAGCTGCTCGAGGATCTCCGCGCGTGCGAGTTCGCTCGATGCCATGGTTGCAATGACCACGCGCTGCCACGACGGCAATGTTGCCCAAAGCTTCAACAACTCCGCGAGCATGCTGGGTGCTTGCACATGCGAGAGATCGTCCGCACCAGATGCGCGCACAAGAAATTCCGCCGCACGCATCGAGGGCTTGTCAGCGGCCGAAAGCACGTGCTCAACGACCGCGCGTACACTTCTGATCACTCGACTTGCAGCCACTGTTCGCGCCTGTTCGAGCGGAATCGGGGCCAAAAGGTCATCGTTTTTCGCACCCGAGCGATCTCGAAGAAGGACGCGAACACTCCCATCGTCGCTCTGTGTGCCCGTGCAGCTTTTGACTGCAACCCAGTGTTTTCCGGCCTCGAATTCAATCTCGCGCACAATGCGTGAGAACCAGCCGCGCCGGTGATTCGCCTCATCAAGACCGATCGTGTGGCCATCGAGCACAGCGCGAAGCTGCCCAGAACCGGCAATGGCAAGCACTCCCGAATGGGTGCTGCGGGCCTCAAACGCACGGGCCACCCAAGAACACGATTCCGCTCGTGGCGATACGAGTAAGTTCAACGGAACGCCAAGCGAATCACGCCAAGGTGGCAAGGCGTGCCATCGCACATGGACGCTACCCCATGAATCGTCGCGCGCGAGGTCTCCAAACGCACGCGTTCCATCTTCTGGCCCGTTCGTCAAAGCGAGACCTGCACCCAAATCGCGATAGGGCCCAATGACATACGTAGCGCGAAGCGAATCCTCAGAACTTGTCGTCTCGCTTGCAGCGCGCAAAAGGTTATCTGCATCGTTACGAAACACGGCCCACGCCACTGACTCGATGCCCTTTGGTGGCTGCTTCCCCAGCGTCACCTGGGTGGGCCAGACCGTGGACAACTCGGATAAGTGCGCCGCCCAAACGATGGCTGCCATCGCATCGCGCGCATCAGTCGCTTTGCTTGCGGCGTGAAAAGCACGCGTCACACTCTCATCGACGGTCGGTCCAACCCAGGAAACATCCGCGCTCGCCGGCGCTGCAAACGTGTACGCGGCCCCGATGACCATCGGAAGAAACTTGCTGCGCGTAGCTCTTTTGGGCGAATCCATGACGAAGGTCATTTTCTCCCGACGTTCATAGCAAGCCCGGCCGACGTTGAGGCATGGTAGATGGAGATCATGGCGCCCGCTTTAGGGTCTGACACGCTCACCCCTTGTCCTCTTTGTCGAGCCAAGTCACGAAAAGAGCGGCATGCAAAGTGGCTGCTCGTCTGTGGTGTGTGCGGCGCCTCCCTCGTGCCGAACGTTACGCAGGCCACCTCGGATCCGGAGGTTTTGTCCCAACTCTCCGAAGCCAAGAGGTTGCGAGCCAATGCCTTTATGCGGCGCATTGCGATGGGTTTCGCGATAGCAGGATTTCTCGGCTTCATATTCGCAACTTTGATTGTTACATGGTTCTCTGTAACTACAGGGGTTCTCAGCGGCGTCATTGCCGCATGTTGCGCCATGGCGGCTCTCATGTTGTCGAGAAGTGCCAGCTCGCTTGATCACCATGCACTCGAGCACGTGCAAGGCGCCTGGGGCATGGCTGTGTCGAAATATCTCGAGAGCAGGCCCGGCAAGTCCGTTCCCGAACTTGCGAAAGAACTCGACGCCGATCCGGCAATGCTCACGCCCATGCTCGAGCGCCAATCACGTTATGGCAATGTACGCCTCGATGTACGCAACGACGGTACGCTCGAGTTCGACGATGCGCGTCCACGTGTTGCAACCGAAATCGCGGACCCGTTGGAAGAAGAATTCGCGGAGCTCGAACGGGCTGAGGCACAGAAAACGAAGCCCCGAGTTCAATGAGCACGCGACGCCGTTCACTCACCCATGTCGGCGGAGAGATCCTGCTCGAGGGGCCGTCGGAACTCGCCGCGATCTTGGCAGATGCGCTGGGCGTCGCACCCGCTCCCTCTCCAGTCGGCCGAGTGGAGGGCGACGACATCGATCGCTCGCACGTTCACGGATTTCACACCTACCCCGCGCGTATGCATCCCGTCACGGCGGCTCGTCTTGTACGAGCGCTTGGGAAAAAGGGCGACCTCGTTCTCGATCCGTTTTGCGGAAGCGGTACGGTGCTCGTCGAATCCCGGCTCGCAGGGCTTCACTCCCACGGCGTCGATCTCAATCCGCTTGCCGTGCGCTTAGCGCTTCTCAAAGCGACAGCCCCCGGCGAGCGGACAAGGCAATCGTGGATCACCGCGGCAAAACGTGTGGCCTTGATCGCAGACGAACGCCGAAAAAGGCGTGCCGGCGCATCACGTCGCTACAACGACGAGGACGCCGCTCTGTTTTCTCCGCACGTGCTACTCGAACTCGACGGACTGATGGTGGGTCTGCATGAACAGACCGACGCGGTGCGTGAAGTGCTCGAGCTCGTGCTCTCGGCCATCTTGGTCAAAGTCAGCACCAAGACGAGCGACACGGCCGAGTACAACAAAACAGCACACCGCATTGCCGCGGGATACACCGCAAAGCTCTTTGTAAAAAAGACAGATGAACTCGTTCGCCGAATTACCGATTATGCCGCATTGCTTCCGTCGCCGCGATCACGCGTCGAAATCAACGTCGACGACGCCACCGAGCTCCGAAGCGTTACGCCCAACGCGGTAGACCTCGTGGTGACATCTCCACCGTACGCCGCAACATACGACTACTACGCCCACCACGAGATGCGCTTTCGATGGTTGAACATCGATGCACGTTCACTTGCCGACGGCGAACTTGGCGCGCGGCGCGATTACGTTGGGGCGCCGTCGGCGGTGGCCGCGAGTGAGCGATGGACCGACGAACTTGCAGCCTGGCTTCGTGCGTTACATCCAACGCTAAAACGCGACGCCCATGTGGCCGTACTTCTCGCCGATTCCGCCGTTCGCGCCGGAGCCCTGCGCGCCGACGAAGTGATGAAGGCAGCAACCCACGATGGTTCTTTCAAGATCGTAGCGACTGCATCCCAGCAGCGACCCCACTTCCACAAACCCACGGCGCACGCGTTCGCGAAACTCGCTCGCAGGGAACACTTGCTTCTGCTACAGCCGTTGGAACGTGTCGAAAGTCATCATCCTAGCGACCAAGCGAAATCCGCTCGAAATCGACCGCCCGAACGGAGGCCGCCTCGCCGATCTGTGCGATGAAACGAACGCCGCCATTCCATTTTCCTGCCGCAGTGCAAGTTGTGGAACCTGCCGTATCGAGGTGCTTGACGGCATGGAGGGGCTCGCTCCACCGGAAGATGAGGAGCTAGACGTCCTCGATATCTTCGGTGATGACCCGAAGCGCCGTCGCCTTGCCTGCTGCGCGAAGCTTCTCACAGGCAACACGATTGTTCGCGTTCAAGCTGTTGAAGACTGAGGCGATTTCGAACCTCATCCACTGACGCTCTACTGCGAATAATATTTCGCGGCGCGTTGATTTTTGCGCGGAAATTGCTTTGCCGTTGTGTTGACCGAATGCCATTCGACCGTCACATTATGAGGTCGAAGCGCCACCCCTTTTTGTAAAAAGAAATGCCGCCATACCGGAACTCATCAGCCTCCGCTCGGAAAGCGCCCCAGACGGCGACGCTCGGTAATTTTGCTGAGTCGACGTGGCTCGGTCGCACGCTTCGTGGGTTTGCCGCGCAAGACTGGCTCGTGTTCGCCTACTTCGTATTGATGCTCTCTGCGGTGGCATCAAGTCAGGGCAAGAATGTAGACCGAGTGCTCCAGTACCTCGTCGCCGAGATGGTTACATATGTTGGCGGACTACTGATCGTTCGCGGCGGCATCCTTCGTGAAGGGGCAGTGCTGCGTAACATCCTTTATCGCGTCATCATGCTTTGCCCCATCGGAGCCTCCTATTTCCAGCTGCGAGAAATCCTCCCCGCAGTGAGCCAGCGCGTTCTCGATGCCAACATCCTCGATTTTGACTTACGCGTTTTTGGCTTCGAGCCCGCGGTTGCATGGGACTGGTTGGTCACGCCGGCAACCACCGAGTGGTTTGCGTTTTTCTACTTTCTCTATTTTGCCATCCTCATCGTGCACATGATCCCAATGCTCTTTGTAAGCAGGGACATGGTTCGGCTCGCGCACTTTTCACTCGGCACGCTGATGATATTCACGATTGGCCAGCTGACGTACATGGTGGTGCCAGGGTATGGGCCACATCATCATCTGGCAGGGCAGTTTCACAACGAGCTTTCGGGCGGACATTTCTGGCAAGCCGTGGTTGGGGCTGTTGCAGCCGGTGGTGCGCAGAAGGACATTTTTCCGAGCTTGCACACGGCCCTTCCCACGTTCTTCACGCTGTTCTCGTACATGCATCGAGCGCGCGCACCGTTCAAGTACACCTGGCCCGTGATGGCATTCATCTCGTCGCAAATAATTGTGGCCACGATGTTCCTTCGCTGGCACTACCTGATCGATATCGTGGCTGGTGTCACCCTCGCCACATTCGCGGCGTATTCGAGTTATCGCATTACCCAGCGGGAGATCGTCAAGCGAAGGGAAATGGACGTCGACCCCATCTACTCACCGATCGAGCGTGGCCGCTGACTTCGTTGGCGACACCGCACGCGCGAAAATCCAGTCGCGAACTGTATCCGCGACGCTTCGCCAGTCGGGCTCGCTGAACGGCTCGTGATACACGTCGGGCCGCTCGTCCCAGGTTTTGTCTTTCGAACCAGCCTGGTCGAAGAAGCGCTTCGCATCCGAAAGGCGCGCGACCTTGTCCGTTCCCCCAAACACAACGTAGAGCGGAAGCGACAGTCGTGGTGCATTCGCAATCGCGCGGGCCTGAGCTTCGCGCGTTTCAGTGAACCATCGCGCGGTTGCTTTCTTAAACCCCAAGGGATCCGAGTCGTATGCGCGTGCCCTTTCCGGATCGCGCGCAACGTCTGCGCCCTGAAGTCCGGAGGGAATTCCAAGTTTCGGCCAAATCTTCGATGCGACCTCTGCCGCTTTGATCTTCAGCAAAGGTACTTGCATCGCGAGGCCCAAATAGGGTGCGCTCAGAAGCAACCCCTCGTAATCGCGCGGCGTTTCGAGCATTGCGCTTGCAGCCACGAGCCCGCCAAAACTGTGACCCATAAGGAACGCGGGGGCGCTGGGAACTCGCCTTCGCAAAAGCGCATGCAGTTCGGCAGCGTCATCTAGAAATTCGGGAAAGCGCTCGCAATATCCGCGGAGCCCTTCTGCACGCCCATGGCCACGAAGGTCGATCCCCACGACGCTAATGCCGGCCTCGGCCCACGCATCAAATGCGTGTTCGTAGCGCCCAATGTGATCGGCATACCCGTGCAAAAATCCGATAACGGCCCTTGGGTTCGTAACCAGCCTAGCCACATAATAAAGTGACGGCCCCGGTACAACACGTTCAGAGAGCACGCCCTCTTCTCGAGAAACAGCCATGCTTCTTACTCGGCGCTTCAGCGAATAATGTCAATCTTCGCCCGCGTGGTAACGCCTGCGCCGGACCATCCGTACGAAATATCTGGAAAGGCTTCAAGCGGCGTGCCCGTCCCCGAGCCCGAGACCTCGATCAATTGGGCTGCCACGGCCTGTGGATCTGTCTGCGCGCGCGCGAATGCGTACACGCGGTCGCCCCAGGCACCCATGCCGTAAAGACGGCCTACACGCGTCCCGCCACCGAGAATCTGTTTGCGGAGATTGCGATATTTTTTTGAGGTGAACGCGTCGCGAAGAGCCACCATGTCGACCTCCGCTAGCACGTCGTTTGTGGTGTCGCACTTGATCGGGTTGGCATTCCTGTCGACGCCACACGCCCTCAGCGTAGCGAGCCCCTTAACCGCGTTTCCGACCTTGTAAAACACCAGATCGCCCGAAAGCGTCCACACGCGCGCGTCTTTTGGGGCGGGATCGCCCGACCGTACATCGCCGAAACCGCCAAGCTTGCGGGCACTTCCCGTTTTTTGATCGATGACATGAATGGCTCCATCGCCATCCCCTGCGATGAGCGATTCACCCGCCTCAAGCGCACCTTCGGGTGTGAATGCGAGCGCATACACGTTGATGTCCCCAGGGAAGTCCGCCACATGATCGAGGTGGACCGGATCGCCGGCCTTAGGAAGGCTCGATACCCGGTAAATAGCACGCGTAGTATTTACCCAGATTTCGTCATTCTTCGTAACGGCGAGATCTGTGACCGAACCGAGCGTGCCCTCGGCCTGAAAAGGCCCGACGAGCGTAACTTTCTTGGTCGTGGGGTCGAGTTCATACAGTTCATTGTCCGTGTGGGCGTAGATCACAGTAACTGCTTCATTGCCCGCATCCGTCGTGGAAAAACCGCCACCCTCCACGGCTGAGCCAGACGATCCACCGTCCGCCACATTCGCGGGCGAAAACGTTGATGTATCTGTAATCGCGCAAGCGACGAGCCAGACGGCGGCCACCACAATGGATACGCGGGCCGAACTTTTGAACCTCACGCGCAGAGCCATCGACATGTTTCGGTTGCCTCCGACTAAAGCGAGCGTGGCATACTGCTCTCGGAGACCACAAGCAACTGCTCGCGGCTCTTTTTTCGGTCCCAATGGGCATACGCGGTGGATGGAAAATCGGATGGGTCGCGCTAACCGCGGGTTTGTGGTCCGAAACGGTCTCGTCCGACTCGACTTGGTACGCGGGTCACTGGACCCCATCGAGCGTGATTTCAAAGAAACAAAGCGAGCCTGAGTCGATCGACGACGACCCAGACCCCCTCCCCGCCACGCTCGTGCATATGCACTCGGGAGAACGGGTTCGCCTCACCTCGAGTGTTCCAGCGCTGTCGCGATTCAGTTCATTACTCGCCGATCGGGTCACAACGGAAGCCCACGAATTCGACCCTCGCCTGCTCGATTTGCTGCGCAATCTGGCGAAGCAATTTCCAGGCTGTCGCATCGAACTTGTGAGTGGCTACCGAAGCCCTAAACTCAACGAAATGTTGCGCAAAAAAGGCCACAATGTCGCCTCGCACAGCCAACATTCACTTGGCCA
>JAHFDX010000607.1 GCA_023248785.1 Myxococcales bacterium | reverse complement strand
GGTATTGCGCGGGGTGTAACCCTTCGTGCGCGCTTGCCATGTGTCTTTGAAGATCACGTCGACCCATTCGACGTATTCGGCAACTTGGTCGGGCGATGTCACGCAAACGAGCGTTGGCTCCCAGCCAAGACCCTCTGCGGTTTTGCCTTCGTTGATGCCGCGAAGCATGCGCTTCATGTTGTTGCGTTGCTTCGTGCCGAGATCGGAAACGTATTTTTCGTAGGACGCTTGCAAACGCAAACGACGAACTTTCTCGTGGCGCGTGATGACGTAGCTGAGTCCAAGTTCCTTCCCGATTGGGCCCGAGAGCACCGTATGCTCCGGACCCGGAACGATAAGCTCTTCGAGCGAGAGCGGAAGACCGAGCTCTGCCATGTTGCCGAGGAGAGCTTGGGCAACGCGTTCTTCATCGACACCCTTCGCATACACGAAGCCCGGCCCGATGAGGCGAAGGACCCGCGTCGGGTACTTGGCAAGTGTTAGAACGCTTAGCGAGAGCGAGAAGTGCGAACGCTCCACGAGGAACGGTGCAACCGCGAGGATACGAGCGCCTGAGTAGGCAACGATAAGTTTGACTTGGCGCTCTTTCGACGTTTCGAGTGTACGAAGGTCGAGAACTTCGAGGTCTGTCGTAAAGCACGGTCGAGCTGCGGTGTTGCTCGTAAACTCACGCCATGCCGGCAGAAACGCTTGGAGCTCTTCCTTGGTTTCGATGCGCACGACACGCGTTACGTTGTCATTGGACGACGAAACGGTAACGCACTCGCGGACCACGCGAAGACTCGCGGTTTCGCGAGCCAAGAGGCTGGGTTGCTCGGGGGATACCTTCATCGCGACTGCCTCCTGCATGTAAGAAAACCTCTCTTGTTGTAGTTCACAGACGCCTAACGGGTCACATTGAGACGGAGAAGGGAGGCAATGTGTTCACAACAGTTTCACAAAAAGTGAATTCCTAGCTCGCTGGATTTCGTCGATCCTTTGCGTCAAAGGCCGCAAAGGTGCGTTCCAATC
The DNA here is from genome assembly GCA_023248785.1 of Myxococcales bacterium. Lineage (GTDB taxonomy): Bacteria > Myxococcota_A > Polyangia > Polyangiales > Polyangiaceae > JAHFDX01. The sequence continues at coordinate 2,004 of JAHFDX010000607.1, read as the reverse complement.
CTTCCCGAACGCGAATCAGAGGCTGGTAGCCCAAAAGTTCGCCTGCAGCGTGAATGTCCGCGAGGGAATCGCGCACGTCGCCTGCGCGCGTTTCGGCGTAAGTCGCTTTGAACGGATGAGCCGCGGGAATGTGACCAGCCTTCTGAGCGAACTCACCGATGAGATTAATGAGCGTATTGAGTGAAATCCGTTCGCCGCAGGCGATGTTCACAACCTGTCCTGTGAGCTTGTTCGATGTCGTGGCGGCGCGAAGGTTGGCGTCGATGGTGTTTTCGATGAAGCAAAAGTCGCGCGTTTGCTCGCCATCGCCATAAACGGTTGGGCTCTCGTTTCGAATGGCGGCTGTGATGAACTTCGGAATGACGGCGGCGTATTCACTCTTTGGATCTTGGCGCGCCCCAAACACATTGAAGTAACGCAGGCTCACCGTTTCAAGACCATAGAGTGAGGCGAATACGCGCATGAGATGTTCGCAGGTGAGCTTTGACACGGCGTACGGCGAAAGTGGGGCGGGGGTCATTGTCTCCACTTTGGGAAGCGTCGGGGTGTTGCCGTAGGCCGAGGAGCTTGCGGCGAAGATGACGCGTTTCACACCAACGGTGCGTGCTGCGTCGAGGATGACTGTGGTGCCTTGCACGCCAACGAGCACGGTAGTCTGTGGTTTGGCGACGGAACGCGCGACGGACGGAATGGCGGCCTGATGGAACACCACGTCAGCGCCCTTCATGGCGCGTTCAACCACGGGGTAGTCGACGATGCTGCCCTCGATCACCTCGACCTTGCCTTGAAGGCTTTCGACGTTCTCCCGTCGGCCCGTCGAAAAATCGTCGAGGATGCGCACCGTCTCGCCTTTTGAAAGCAGATGCTCGGCAATTGAGGAGCCGATAAATCCAGCACCTCCGGTTACGAGATAAGTCGCCATGTCTTCTCCTTAGAGATCGCGGAATACGGGTCCTAGCGGATATGGGATGCATCGACGTGAAACGAAGCCTTGGTGCGTCCACTCGCGCACCCAGGATGAAGACGGAGGTATTGCCTTGCTCTCATTTCCACGCAGCCCCCGAAAGTCGCCGAAAAGGGTGACATGAGGGTACGGACGGTGAGTAGCGTGCCTTTTTCGGTGTGAAACGCCGTGAGCGTGCCGCCAAGGGCCGTTTCTTTTGGGCTTGTGGATCGAAAACAATCGAGCGCTGCCTTATTGACGACTCTCTGAAGACGCACTCCGAGATCGCCGCACGACATCAGGTCTGGCTGCGGGCCCTCCTGTGACGTGAGCAACCTACCATCTTGCGACGGCGAAGCGCTCGATCCAGCTGGCGTGGGTCCCGCATCGTCCGACGCAGGGTCAGACGATGCACTAGCCGTCGGCAGCGGTGAGGGCGGATCGCGCGGACCTACAAACGGCGCTGGGCCGGCGCACGCAACCATTACAGTTACAAAAGGCAGGGTACCAAATAGGACAAAGGGGCGTGCGACGCATTTCATCGTTCGAACCGCATGCATTCTGACAGACAGCCGGGTTATAACGCTACCAGAGATGCTCTGGGCCCTCCCTGCCACGACCGACTACGCCGCGCGCGCCGCCGTGACGCAAGGCTATAACTCGAACGTCGCAATTATCGCGAGCGGCGATCAATACGCGCAGAACCCCGCTTTGTTTACGGGGCTCGACGTCGCGTTTCAAATCAAAAGGCGAGGTCGCCGGGCGGGCGACGAGCAATCGATCGATCTGGGGGGTCGTGCCCGGTACTACGTGGCTCTTGGAGACTTCACGCCGCAGCACGATGGACTTGGATATGTGCGCCTTACGGGTGCGTGGGCACTTTCACCGCGCTCCTATTTTTCAGCGGCCGCGGGCAATTCGATCCTCACGCTCAATGCGGCGACCCCGGGCAATCCGAATTATCGCGCTTCGGCATTTCAATCGCGGAGCGTTCAATCGTTTGGCACCGTGATGGCGAGCCTGGCGTACGAAATGTCACCGCGTTGGATGCTCTCTGTCGG
>JAHFDX010000606.1 GCA_023248785.1 Myxococcales bacterium | reverse complement strand
CTCGGCGCATCGTTCCCAAACGTAGACTGCACGCGCAACGATCGGAACAACATTGTACCTCCGTTCAGCCCGTGATAGACGCCAGACCCGCAAGGCACCGCCTTCGCCAGGCGCGAAGCGGGCGCGATCTCAACGTAAGGAGTGTCTTTTCCCATGATTGGAGTGAACGCAGGCACCGCCACCGGGACCCAAGGCAAAGTCGTTCAGGTCATCGGACCCGTCGTCGACGTTGAGTTTCCGAGCGGATCTCTTCCCAAGATCTTAAACGCGCTCAAGCTTTCCAACCCTGGCATCTCCAACGCCAAGGACAACCTAACGCTCGAAGTTGCGCAGCACCTGGGTGAAAATACCGTACGCGCCGTCGCCATGGACACGACCGATGGGCTCGTCCGCGGCATGAGCGTACGCGATACGGGCAACGCCATCATGATGCCCGTGGGTCCAGAGTGCTTGGGACGCATCCTTAATGTTACGGGTGATCCGGTCGATGAAGCGGGTCCTGTCGGTGCGAAGAAATTCTCGCCCATTCATAGAATCGCGCCGCGGTTCGAAGATCAGTCGACGCGAACCGAGATTTTCGTAACGGGCATCAAGGTCATCGACTTGCTCGCGCCCTACCGCAAGGGAGGAAAAATCGGCCTCTTTGGGGGAGCCGGCGTTGGCAAGACCGTTCTCATCATGGAGCTCATCAACAACGTCGCGAAGAAGCACGGCGGCGTGTCGTGCTTCGCGGGCGTAGGTGAGCGCACACGCGAGGGCAACGACCTTTGGCTCGAAATGATGGAGTCGAAACTTGATTCGGGCGCCTCCGTTTTCTCGAAGACCGCCCTTGTCTACGGACAGATGAATGAGCCACCGGGCGCGCGCGCACGCGTTGCATTGTCCGCGCTCACAGTGGCTGAGTATTTCCGAGACGAAGAGAAGCAAGATGTTCTTTTGTTCGTCGACAATATCTTCCGCTTCACGCAAGCGGGTTCCGAGGTGTCGGCACTCTTAGGTCGTATTCCAAGCGCTGTCGGGTATCAGCCCACGCTCGCGACAGAAATGGGTGCGCTTCAAGAACGCATCACCTCGACCAACAAGGGTTCCATCACGTCGGTGCAAGCGATCTACGTCCCTGCCGACGACCTTACCGATCCAGCACCCGCAACCACGTTCACGCACCTCGATGCGACGACCGTTTTGAACCGCGACATTGCCGCGCTTGGTATCTTCCCCGCCGTCGATCCGCTCGACTCCACGTCGACCATGCTCGATCCACGCGTCATTGGAGATCGCCACTACGCGGTTGCACGCAAGGTGCAATCGACGCTTCAGAAGTACAAGGATTTGCAGGACATCATCGCGATTTTGGGCATGGATGAACTCAGCGAAGACGACAAGCTCGTCGTGTCGCGCGCGCGCAAGATTCAGCGCTTCCTCTCGCAGCCGTTCTTCGTCGCCGCGCAGTTCACCGGCCTTGCGGGAAAACTCGTGGAGCTCAACGACACGATCGAAAGCTTCGAACAGCTCGTCGCAGGCAAGTTCGACGACGATCGCGAATTCCCCGAGCAGGCCTTTTATCTCGTTGGCAACATCGACGAGATGAAGGAAAAAGCACGCACCCTTACGAAGAAGAACTGACGCATGTCCGAAGGACAAATTGCCCTCGAAATCGTTACACCAAAGGGTCGCGCGCTCGCGGCATCGGCGGATGAAATTGCCGTCCCCAGCGTGAATGGTGAATTCGGTGTGGTCCCGGGCCACTTTCCACTCCTCGCGGCCGTTCGCACGGGGCTTCTGTCGTACCGCGTTGGAGCGGAAACACGCCGAGTCGCCATCGGTTCCGGTTTCGCAGACGTCGGCCCCGACCGCCTGACGGTACTCACAGACCTGTGCGTCGAGCGCGGGGAAATTGATCCGGTCGAGGTACGAAAAGACCTCGCAGAAGTTCAAGCGGCCATCGCAAAGCGCGAAGCACACACCGAAAAAACAGGCCTCGCCGATGCCTCGCGTGTTCTGTACCAACGCGATAACGAAATCCGCCTCAACCTCGGTGCTGAAGCGATCGAAGACGCGGAGCTTCGTTTTCTGATAGCACGCGAACTATGGCTCGCCGCACAGCTTGAACTTTACGGCGACCCGCCCGCAGCCACTATGCGGCCGTACGAAGAGTGGGGTCCCCCGAGTCCAACGCCTGACGATGAAGCCCCGGCGAAGGCAGAACACTGAGCGATGCAGCGCGCACTTTCGCTGGTGGTTGGCGTCAGTGCCGTCGTCTTGGCCGTCGCGCTTGTAGCGAGTGGTTACAAAAAGCCCCAGTCGGTGTTGCCAAAAGACGCGGCTACCGAGGCGACCGTGTCCGCTTCGGATGCATCCTTCACTTCCACTTCGGTTGAAGTGGCCGACGCCGGATTCGCGTTAGACCCCTACGATTCTCCGACAACCGCACGACCGGACGGTGGCGTTGGGTACACCATGGCAGATGGCACCCCCGTCCCATCCTTGCCAGATTCGGCACCGAGAAGCGTTCGGTTTGGCGTGGTTCTCGTAACCTATGCAGGTGCGCAGTTCGCGCCGCCGGGTGTCCGTTCAAAAGACATGGCACGCGAACTTGCCACCAAGCTGGCGCAGGAAGCAACAACGGACTTCCGAGGCGCCGTTCAAAAAGGTGATCCGGGGTCGTCCGATGACCTGGGCCGAGTGGGGCGCGGCATTCTTGAGCCTGCAACCGAGTATTCGCTCTTTACGCTTTCGCCCGGTGGGGCGGCAGGACCGTTCGATACCCCAAGAGGGTTCTGGATTGTCAAGCGCATCGAGTGATAAAACCTGGCCCATGGCTACCATCGACATCCGAAAGTCGCATTCACTCGCAAAAGACGACGCCCGCCTCCGCGCCGAGGACCTGGCCAAGTCAATGCAAGAAAAATTCTCCCTGGTCTGGAAATGGGAAGGGGACGCCATCACCTTCGACGCCCCCTCCGGAGCCGCCAAGGGAACGAAGGGGCGTGTCAGCGTCAGCGACCGCGAAGTGCGCG
>JAHFDX010000052.1 GCA_023248785.1 Myxococcales bacterium | reverse complement strand
ATGCAATGAGAGACGGGTGAGACGAGCCCGCATTGGGCCCACGATGCCACAACGGCTGAGCCACATGGGTTACGGGAAACCCAGATCTATAGTTTGAAGTTGAGCGACTTTGGGCGTGTGAGATGCAAAAATCCCAAACGCGACAGAGAAGATCCCTTGCCGGTGTTCTTGGTTCCAGTCCAGGGAAGGCCTGGATCTAAGGTGTCGCATTGGTTCATGTACACGGTGCCCGTTTCGAGATCGCGTGCGAGGCGTGATGCGCGGTCGCGGTCGCGCGTATAGATCGCGGCCGTCAAGCCGAGATCGCTGTCGTTCATGAGCGCGAGGGCTTCCTCGTCCGACCGCACAGACATGACGGGAAGAACGGGGCCGAACGATTCAATGCGCACCACGTCGAGATCCGGGTTGACGTCGACCAAGAGCGTCGGCTCAAAGAAACGTCCACGACCCTCGATTTTCCGACTCGCCCCTCCAAGAAGCACGCGCGCGCCCGCACTCTTGGCTTGCCTCACTTGCGCTTCGAGAAACGCGGGTTGATTCGGTTGCGCCAAGGGCCCGAGCGTCGTCGACTCTTTCGTCGGATCCCCCAGTTGATATGCTCGCAGCTGCTCCACCGCGCGCTCGATGAACTTTGAGTACAGGCTCTCATGAACGTAAACGCGTTCGATTCCGCAACAGCTTTGCCCCGCGTTGTAACAAGCGCCATCGACAAGGCTGTCGGCCGCCTTCTCGGGATCGGCATCCGCAGCTACGTATGCAGGATCTTTCCCGCCGAGTTCAAGTCCAACATCCACGAAGTGCTGCGTTGCCGCTGCTGCATAAATTCGCCGACCCCCCAATACAGATCCCGTGAATGCCACAAAATTCACGCGAGGATCGCCTGCGATCTTTTCGCTTGTGGCGTGGTCACAATGAAGCGCTTGAACGAGATCGGCTGGAGCGCCCGCTTCCTTGAACGCGCGCGCAAAGTGCTCACCGCATAACGGTGAACGGGGTGAGTGCTTCAGCACAACGGCGTTTCCACAAAGCACCGCTGGTACGACAACGTTCACCGCCGTGAGCAGCGGGTAGTTCCATGCGGGCAAGTTAAACACGACTCCAAGTGGCTCCCGGACGATGCGCCGCTCAAGCCCTTCGAGTGTTGGGAGCACGTCATCGGCCAGCGCAATCTCGGCGATGTTCACCATGTGCCGCGCGCGCTTCCCCATCCCGGCCACTTCCGAAACAGCTTGACGCAATGGCTTTCCCATCATGCGCGTGATGTCTTCGACGATGACCTTCGCATCGCGCTCCATGAGCTCGATCACGCGAAGGCAGAGATTCTTCCGATCGGAAAGGGAGCTCTTACGCCACGCCTTGGCTGCTTGGGTCGCACGATCGAGCGTGCGACCGACCTCGTCTTGCGATGCGAGCTCTATGCGAACTGCAGGCTCCAGCGTGTATGGATTGTCGACAACGAGTTCGGTCATGAGAATTTCCGTGAGGTGGGGCTAGAACGAGGCTTGGTACAATTTTCGGAGATCATCACGCGAGCACGAACGTGGATTGCACGCATGGCAGGCGTCTTGGAATGCCAAGTCCGCCAATCGATCGAGGGCGTTCTCCGGCACATTCGAATCTCGCAAGCGTTCCGGCAAACCCGCGCGCTTGCGCAACGCACGCACGGCATCAGCACACTTCGACGCCGATTCTTGTTCGCCCAAGATACGTGCAACACGTGCGTATTTTTCAGGGGCGGAACTTGCGTTGAACTCAATCACGCTGGGCAGTCCAAGTGCATTGGCGAGTCCGTGATGCGTCCCACACTCGCTCGAAAGAGGATGCGCGAGCGAATGGCATGCACCAAGTCCCTTTTGAAACGCGACGGCGCCCATCATCGAGGCCTTCAACATACCGCCACGCGCTTCCAAGTCGTCGCCGTGAGAGACAGCGCGCAAAAGATGTGCGGCCACAAGGCGCATGCCCTCAAGCGCAATGCCATCAGCCATTGGATGGTCGCCCTTCGCCACGTAGGCTTCCAAGCAATGCGTGAACGCATCGAAACCGGTGGCAGCCGTGAGCCAGGCAGGCATGGTGCGCGTGAGCTCGGGGTCGAGCAAAGCGACGTTCGCGAGCAAATACGGGGAGAAAATCACTGTCTTGCGATGGTTCACATCGAGCGTGACCACGCCCGAGCGACCGACTTCGCTTCCGGTGCCTGCCGTCGTTGGAATTGCAACCATAGGAGGTACATTGGATGTGATATGGCGATCGCCGCCAATCGCGTCGTCGTAGTCGGCAAGAGGCCTTTCATGATGAAGCCCGAGTCGAATGAGCTTCCCCACGTCGAGCGGAGAGCCGCCACCGATCGCAATCACGATGTCGGCCCGCGCCTCGCGATACGCGCGAACGCCGTCGTGCACGTTCTTCTCAACGGGATTGCCAAGCACGTCCGCAAACACCGATGACTCAATGCCCGAAGCCTTCAGCGATTGCTCGAGGGGCCCAAGCAGTCCAGCAGAGACGACGCCCTTGTCTGTCACGATCAGCGCGCGCTTCGCCCCGAGCTTCGAAGCCTCGGCTCCGACCTCGCGTCCCGCACCCGCGCCAAATACGATTCGAGTCGGAAAACTCCAGCTAACGAGTGATGTAGTCATATGGCCTCGAAGTATCTCTTGAGTTCCCAATCCGTCACAGCGCGGTTGTACTGGCGCACTTCCCAATCCCTCGTGCGCACGTAGTGATCGACAAATCCCTCCCCTAGGATCTCTCTCGCGCGCGCGCTACCTGCAAGCAAGCGCATCGCTTCGTCAAGCGTGCGAGGTAAGGGTTGAAGCGAGTGTCCGCTTTCGCCGGCGTCACCCGAGATGGGTGGCGGTGGTTCGATCCGATTCTCGATGCCATAGAGTCCCGCTGCAAGACACGTGGCCATCGCTGTGTACGCGTTGATGTCGGCCGCGGTCTGTCGGTACTCCACACGCATCGCGGGTGTTCCCGATCCAACAATGCGAATTGCCGTCGTACGATTTTCGACGCCCCACGACGCGTTGAGCGGCGCCCACACTCCCGGCACGTACCGCTTGTACGAATTGACAGTGGGTGAATAAAGCGCCGTTAATTCCGGCATAAGCGCAACCTGACCCCCGATGTAATGGCGCATCGTTTCCGACATTCCATCTTTGGAAGACGCATCTGCGAACGCGCTTTGTCCGCCGCTCTTCCAAAGGCTCTGGTGCAAGTGTCCGCTCGAACCGGGAAGTGCTGCGTTCCATTTCGCCATAAAGGTGACCGACAGGCCGTGCTCATGCGCGATCTGTTTCATCGCGCTCTTGAAAAGCGCGGCCTTGTCGGCAGAGCGCAATACGTCGTCGTAGCGAATCGCGACTTCGTACACTCCAGGTCCAGTTTCGGTATGCAATGCTTCGATCTCGAGATCGAACGCCTTCATGCCGTCGAGAATGGCCGCCATGAGCGCGTGCTGCTGGCCTTCGCGAACCCATGAGTACCCGAACATGCCGGGGGTCAGCGATGTGAGGTTTGAAAAGCCCTTCGCGTGAAGCGAGTCAGGTGTTTCGCGAAAAAGGAAGAATTCGTATTCGCACGCGAACTTCACATCGAAGCCCATGCGTTTCGCTTTTGCGATCACCGTGCGAAGAAGCGACCGAGGACACGCTGGATGCGGGTTTCCTTCTTGGTCGCGAAAGTCCGCAAGCATGGCCGCCGTATTTGGCTCCCACGGAAGAATTCGCAGCGTGGATGGGTCGAGCACGGCGTGCGCATCGGGGTAACCCGTATGCCAACCGGTCACTTTCGCGTTGTCGTAGAGGACGTCACTGATGTCCCAACCGAAAATGACATCGCAAAATCCAAAGCCACTCGAAAGCACAGAAGAAAGCTTCTCGAGTGACACGTACTTGCCCCGCAAGACGCCATCGACATCGAATCCCCCGATTTTCGCGCGGGTGATTCCCCTGGCCTCTAGGTCGGCAACGAGCTTCTGACCGGAAGGAGCAGACATGGTGGATGTCAAGATATCAGGTCTGCACTCAGAGCAAACGGGCGCTCTTACTGGTGTGCACCGGTGCGGGCAGCGCATCTAACGATGGATAGATTTCAGTGCCTTGAGATCTCTCGCGTTCGCGTTCTAGGTCATGGTCACGGTCGTGAACGGACCGACCGGGACCTCGACCCAGACCGCCACCAGGAGGAGCGAACTACTGAAGGAGGTCGACGAGCCGAGCGCGAACGCGACGGGCGACAGAGTTCACGAGGGCACGTTAACACGGGTGCCTTTGAGACCGGAACCTTAGTCGGTGGCGTTTTCGCGGCTCAGAATCTCGATCAGGTCGTGGCAGGCAACTTCACATCTCTGAAGATCGCGCTCGGCCACCGTTCTAAAATGGGCACGGTCATTTCGCACCGGCGCGATCGATGAAATCAGATCTTGGAAGGCACGTTTGTCTCGAAACGCGGGCGAGAACTTTTGCCAGCCGCCCGACGTCACTAAGTTCGAAAGCTGGCCGAGATACATATAGTCAACCACATCAACCGTCCCACCTTGACCACCACGTCGCTTCAGATCCTTATCCCTATTCCGAACCACGCCTTCCCACGCTTCCTTGCCAAGGCACTCCTCGATCTTTCTGTCGGCGTCTTTGCCAAAGAGAGATTGAAACTGAAGTCGCACACGGCGGCGCATCAACAGTTCCAACCGCTCAATCGCCTCCCACGTTCGCCGCTCGATCGCCGTGCCATCGGCCTTGTCCCCCAAGATCCCGACATTCGGCTCGTCATGAAGCACCCGGAATGCATCATGAATGAGTTCGGCAATGAGATGACGTCTCTGCTCAAGAAACTCCGGGTACTTCAGTTTAAACCAGTCTGTGGGAAGCGCGTTCAACCGGCACATCCTCTCCCACGAGGCATCGTCAATGGTCTCACGCATCATTGGAACGTATTCAGCGGGAGACCGCGCACCAATCGTCATGTTGTCGGGCCACTCGACCCATGCGTAGTTAGCGACCTGATTGATTCTGCTGCGCGCAGTGACGCCAGTACGCTCCAACCATTTTTTCGGAAACAGATGGTGACGCTCGATCGCGTTTCGAGACCCTTGCACAGTCGGGTCCAACAGGTCCGCGATGCGTCTAGTTGAAAACAACGCGACCGCTCCAAGCTTCACTTGCGCCGCGTAATAAGCGAATACCTGTGGCCCTTGGTTGGTTGTTATTAGATGGGACGGAACCGTGATATCCCAGAAATCTGGGGTGATCCCTTGTTCGACCATTTTGTCAAGTTCAGTTCGAAATGCGTCGGGCGTGACGGCATCGCGTATTCGATTGAGATCCTGTTCAAGCCGAGTTTCTGAGGCCACGCTATAACGCCCTGTTAGGCATACGGAAAAAAACCATCGTGCGATCAATTTGCGCAGATCTCGGTCCGGCATCTGGCACTGGGACTTTCCGAGAAGATAAAATGCATAACAGTACAAGACGGCATTCGCCGATGAGATCATCGCGTTCGAGCGATATCCCGCATCAGCTAGAGTGCCGAGGAACGCGTGCCAGTTGCTTAGATCGAGCACTTGCTCCTGGGCCTTTTTGAGCTTCACAAACTGTTCGTCGCGACGCTCCGAAGAGTAGTACCCGGTTGTCAGATCCTTCCCTCGTAGGACGTGGTAGACGGCCTTCAACCGAGCACGATGGAAGCCGACCGGAACACTTACCTTCACGAGCTGATCCGGCGTCGGTTTGACAAAGTGATTGTAAGGTGACGCGCAATCGCTCGGACCAACGTGGCACTTGCGTGAGAATTCTTCCAGCGCGCGTCGACCGTCCTCCCAGAAAACTGAAAGAAGAGTGAGAATGAAATCACTCGTGTTTAGCTTTACGCCTTCACTGTTTATCCGCACGAATATGTCGGAAACACTGTCCTCTTCGACGTCTGGAAGGATCTCCAATGCAGTAAATCCGTAGTTCACGAGGTCGAAGAGTCGATCGAGATTGTGGCTCATTGCCTCCTCTTCCGCTTCGCTCAATGCCTTCTTACTTTTGAGCTTCTTCAAGAAATCATTCACGTGAGCTCGACTCGATTTTTTGGTCGTCCACAGTTCTGAGATATCGGCGATGATTTCGGGATCGTTACGAGCCGCTGCATCCGCTACCGAAAAACGTCCATCCCGCGGACGAAACGCGATTTCAATGCGGCGCTCACGGAAATCATCGTCAAGAATGGGAGAGCCCTTAAACACTGCATAGAGTGAAGTAAGACGCTGCTGCCCGTCCACAATGAGAAGTCTCGGAATCTTTGTTTGCTTCTCGCCCGTGCCTATCTGCTTCGTTTGGGTCAAATGTGAATTTGACCAAAACAACAGATATCCGACAGGAAAGCCTCGATACATCGAGTCAAACAGATCGCGAACGCGCGTATTCGGCCAGACGAAAGGTCGCTGAATGTCGGGCAGGCCAATATCCCCAAGCTGGATGTACTTAAGAAGCGTCCCAACGTCGTACTCAACCTTGTTGAACAGGGTGCGTGGGCCGTCTACGGCTACCGTCTGCACCTCGGACTTTTCGGGACGGTCCTCTTCAGGCGTTTCATCATCGGCAATATCGCTGTCGTCATCCACACATCCGATCGAAGCTTCGACATCAAGGCGTACTGCCACAATCCGTCCCCAGTGCTCAAGGAACGGCAGCACCTCCCCGACGGAATGAGGCAACCCGACTCGTTGTTGGAGATCGGCAATCCTCGCGAAATGTTGCTTTCGCTCTACGTTCTTGCCGTCACGTTTGCGTGGAGCGTACGCCCACATTAGGTGTTCGTTTTCCACTTTGGTCGCTTCGAGCAGGAGCAAGCGCGACTCCCCATGAAAGAGGAGGAGCGCGTACTCGTTGTCTCTACTTCCCCATCGGGGAATGAAGAAGTGAATCGTCGTTTCGTTCTCATCCCTGAACTTGAAGAGACCGAGGTTCGGTTTGTCATTCGCCCAAGCATGAAAATCTGCCAACGGCTCATCGTTAATGAACTCCAACTTGGTCGACAAATTGGCTGCTTCTTTGATCAGCTCCGATAGTCGCCGCGCAACGCTCTCTTTCATGATCCCGATCTCCCAAACACCGCGGTAGAGATTGTCTCTCGCTCAATGAGGCCCGCTACCGTTGGCGGCTTCGGTACAGACGGCCGAAGCATTCGTGGTTGGGTCGCAGTCGATTGCGAGTCCCCGGCGGATCCCCGTGGGGCTGCTCATCGCGGCACTCTCGCAATGAAATCACGACAAATAAACTCGATCAAGTTGATTATTTTACTAATTACACTCGATCGTGATCATTTTTCATGCCCCCGAAAACACACCTTTCCAACGTGGGATGAGGCAAGGCAGTCCGGTTGCGAAGAAATGCTCTCGACACGAAGCTCGAGGAGCGTCGCCGAACGCGCGCCGTACGACTAAAAGTTCGAGTCCCGTTTCTGACGGCGATCGCGGTCAAGCTCGATCCCATCTGCATTCATGTATTGAACAAGCAGAGCCCGATCTTCTCCAAGGGGGCCGTCGCACGAGGCCGTTATCAGGATTTGACCCATCACATGAGGTGGACGTTGAGCCTCCGAAAAATGCCAACCGTTCATCGTGAACGCTTTGGGCCCATAAAAGCAGGCATTGCTAAAGTCGGATTGGTGACTCTCAAAGACGTTCGGAGGGCCGTATTTCGAGCTAAACCTCTCGACAATCTCGGCGAAATTCCGAGCCGCGGATTCCACGCGAATTGACAATACGACCGAGCATAACGAGTCGGCGTTGCTCCCACAGAAATAGCCAGCCGCCATGTCGATCGGAAATCCAATGGCTACCGGAGCGGCGGAACACCCGATGCCTCGACCGTTCTTATCAACCGCGTGAGTTCCTCCCGCCTTTTGGCAGAGCGCCACAAAGCTCCTGGGGGTGATGCCGAGGTGAAACCCTGCCACCGTTTGCGACATATCGTCGCGAGGCGATCGTTTGAGGTCAGTTATGACGTTTATCGACTTCTCCGGCGCGGGAACCACCACCGCGGGTGTCTCGATGCCGGCCACCACTGCCGGTGTTCGTGGAGAAGTGTTTGCAAAGGGCGACGTGTTAACGGATGGGTCGCAACCTGATGCGATCCAACACCCCACAATCAAAGCAGGCCTAGACATGGCCACGGAGTACGGTGAACAAGCCGCCGCTAGGAACGGACGTCACGTCCATCGCCATAACGGGAGGTAGATCGGTCACCAACAAACCGGAGACTCGTGGACCCTGGCGAGGCACTCATGAACAAAATCACAAGAAATAAACTCGATCAAGTTGATTAACAAATTAATACACTCGATCGTGAGTGTACTTGTGACCCCCGCAAATACACCTTTCCACCGTGGGCTACGGCAAGGCAGTCCGGTTGCGGCGCAAGGCCCTCGGCAAGACGCTCGAGGAGGTTGCCGAGCGCGCGCAACTGAGTCCGAACTACCTCGGACGAATTGAAAACGAGCAGGTCTCACCCTCGCTCGGCATTGCTTCACAGGTAGCGCGCGCCCTTGGCGTGTCGACCAGCGCCTTGCTGGGTGACGACCGACCCTTACGCGAGTCTGCGCGAGAGCAAACGGTCGCGTACGAACTTCAAACGTTGCTCAACAACATGAACGAAGAAGCCCGAGATGCGCTTCTTGTGCTCGCGCGTGCGCTCAAACGTCGCGCCCGCCGTCGGTAGCCTTTTGCTTCGCGAGATCGCCCAGCGCATCCCCTGTCACGCGATTCACTGTCCACCCATCCATCGCGACCGCGCCGATGTGGCGATAGAACGCGATGGCGGGAGCATTCCAGTCAAGCACACTCCACTCGAGGCGACCGCACCCGCGCTCTAACGCGAGCGTCGCAAGTTCCGCCAACAAACGTTTGCCTATCCCGCGGTGACGGTAAGCAGGGCGAACATAGAGATCTTCGAGGTAGAGCCCGGGGCGTGCAAGGAACGTTGAGAACGTTTGGAAGAACAGCGCAAGGCCCACGGACTCCCCGTCGCATTCGCCGATGAGCACCTCTGCCGCTGGCCTGTCACCGAAGAGAAAATTCGCGAAGGCTTCCTCGGTCGCGACGACTTCGTGAAGGAGCTTTTCATACTCCGCAAGCTCGCGGATGAGTTGCAGGATGAGTGGAACGTCGGACGGACGCGCGGCTCGAACGTGGACGTTCATGCGGCGTGCATATCACAAGAAACACCGAAAAAACGAAGGCGTCCGCGTGTTCTCTGTCCACGCTGATGCGCTGGGCATCCTTCAAAAAATTATGGCACTCACTTCCCAAATCGCCTTGCGCCAGGTGTGCACGTTGCTACATACGCCTACATCTCGATTTTCAATACCGATGGGAGGCAGCCATGAAAATGGTAGCAGCGACATTTGTGATCTGCGGTTTGGCAACAACTGTTCTGGCGTGTGGGTCTGCACCTGTTGAAGAAGCTGCTCCTCAAGATAGCGAAGTTTCGACACGACGCTGTCCAACGACGCTCACTGCAGAGTTTGGGAATTTCGAGACGATGACGCTCGATACGATTGAACGGGACGAAGGCTTCGAGTTATCGGACGACGATCGGAAGACGCTCGGTGAGCAACTCGATAGGGTGGAGAAACTTTCGTCGTACAGCGTGTCGCTCGGTCTTACGAACGCAAAAGACGCGCAGTGCACCTACGAGATGGCCTCAGGCAAAAACGGTACGACCGCAAAGTTTTACACAAACAATGGGCAAACCATTCTGCGCATCGACGCACGCGAGGAGAACGCGAATTTGCTCAGCTTTTACGTGCAAATTAAGACCTACGCGGCTGATCACTGGTCCATCGATTCCAATACTCAATCTCTCATCATGTATCGAGAAGCCGACTCTGAAGGGGCATTTCGTCCGCGAAAGCTAGGGCACGCTCGCTCGGTCAGCCTCGGTTCTTCGAAATCCTCCGCTCAGTAATTCGCGCCCTACCAGCCGTCTTCAACCGGCATTGCGATACGCAATGAATCAACGACGCTGTGCCTTATGCGAAGCAGTGGCGAAGGCAGAAATCCCCCAAGTAGCGACAGCGTAATCAGCACAACCGCGACCCAGCGTTCGCGCGGAAGCATGTCTTCCACGCGTTCGAGTGGTGGCGCGTGCATCGAGGGCGTGCCGAGAAAGAGCCGTTTGAACGATCGCACGAGCGACACGCCGTTGAGTGCGGTCGCGATCAGGAGCAGTACGACAACCACGGGATGTCGTTCGTGCAGCCCCTGAACGAGCAGGTCCTCGCAAACGAAGCTCGCGGTGCCGGGGAAACACACGGTTGCTACGCCCAGTAGGAAATAGCAGGCAGCAAGTCGCGGCGTGAAGCGAACCAATCCGCCAAGGCAGCGCATGTCTGCGGTTCCGGTTCGCGCTTCAACAGCTCTGACAATGAGAAGCAAGCCCGTCATCGAAAGCGCGGCCGCCACGTCGTAGAACATCGACCCGCTCATCGCGCGAACATCGAGAGATGCAAGGCCAACAAAAACGAAACCCACAATGGAGACCCAAAGGAAGGCCAGCTGCCTTCGCGCATTGTGGCGACCGAGCGCAACAACCGCGCCATAGAGTGCAGATGCGGTGCCCATGGCAATCACAAGCGGAGCAATTTGCGTGAGTGCACGCGGAAAGAGTGAGAGTCCAAGTCGTGTTGCAATGAACGAGCCGAGAGGCGACACGACGGTTGGAAGAACAGAGGAGATCCGCCCCCGTTCAAGAGCGGCCGGAACCCAAAGATGGAACGGGAAAACGCCCGAGCGCGCAGTCGCTGCGAGAACGACGCCCGATCCGAGAACGAGTTCCAAACGTGGACTAAGGTGGAGTTTCAGATGTGTTGTTAGGTCGAACGGACTTGCCAGATGTTGCTGCACGCCAAGAATGCTAAGTGCAAGAGCAACCGCAAAGAGCGGCGTAACCGAGAACGTCGATAACCATAAGAAGGCACGACCGAGCGCTACATCTCGGGAGCGCGACGCTTCAAGGCGAAGCGGAATCGTCGTGAGCGCCCAGCAGAGTGCGAGCACAAGAACGTTCGTTGAAACAAGGACACCGAGCGCCCCACCCTCCACAAGGAGAACATCGGCGACGGTTTCAACGTCGAGCTCGACACGAGGAACCCCAACTAAGAGCACAACAATCAGCCCACTCACGAGCGAAACCAGAATGGCACTTAACCCGTCTATGCCCCGGCCAAACAGCAACACGAGCGACAACGCAAACAAGAGCGTCGCAACCGTCGTTGCGACGGCTCGAGCCGAAGAAGGCTTTCGCGCGCGACGAAGAAGAATGCCCGTAACGAGCGGAAGTAACCAAAGCGAGTCGATGAGCCACGCGTTCATCGACCCTGCCTCGATCCCATGAACTTTCTTTCGTACGCGTCGAGTTTGGAGGACAACGCAAGGATGGGGCGGCCAATCCAACGCTCAAGCGTCGCTTCGACTTCGAAACGTTCAAGCGCAAGTCGATACACAAATCGCCGAACCTGAATGGAAGCAAGCTCCCAGCGCGCAGTCGCTTCATCAGCAACGGTGACTCCAACGGCCGCGCGCCGAGCGAGCGCGTCTTGCAGGACCGACGGGGTACGCAAGAATTGGTAGTATCGAAGGATGGCGTGCGCCGAGAGATGAAACAGCGCCACATAGCGCAACCCAAATCCACATTCGACAAACATGAGCCCCACTTGGGCCGCGGTCGCATACGCGAGTGAGGTCTTTGCGTCGGGGCTTACGTGACCACTCAGCGTGGCCATCACAGCCGTAATCAATCCGACGATCACCACGACCGCGCGCGCCCATGGCGCATGTTCGAACATGGGCGCCATCCGAATTAAGAGATACACGCCCGCGTGAACGGAAAGGCCCCCGTAAAACACAGCGCTCGACGCAGTCGGCCCCTCCATGGCGCGGGGAAGCCA
>JAHFDX010000605.1 GCA_023248785.1 Myxococcales bacterium | reverse complement strand
TACAGCTTGTCGCCGGCCGCACGTTGATTGGTCGAGTTGTGCAATTTTCGCCATATGCGCCGGATTTGTCGCTTGAAGCGGAGGTGGAGGGAAAGAGCGTACCTCAGCGCCTTGCGCTTCGGGGGGAGACCATCGCATACATCGCATTTCGCTCCACCCTCGGTGGTGCATCGCATCGAAGGCCGGACGAGCTCTCGCGCTACCGGCTCCACCTTGCGGGCGGCACGTCGGTTGTGGCGGAGCTCGGACAGGGCACGGGGAGCAACCCTCTCGGGTACTACGGGTATCCACCGGAGTCCGACTGGGACGTACGCGAGTATTTCTTTTACTCACATGGCGTCCATCGTCGCGAACTCGACGAGCCCATTGGCGCAATGTTGGTCAAGGAGGGTGCCGTCGACCCGGAGGCGGTCGAGGAGGCTCTGAGCAATCAAGAAGCGGATCGCCAAAAAACGGTCGGCGACATTCTCGTTGAGCGTGGAAAGATCAAAAGAGACGAGGTCGAGGAGGCGGTAAAGCTACAGCAGAGACGCAAGCTCAAGATCGGTGAACTCTTGGTGGAAGCGGGGCTCGCGACCACGCAAGACATTGATGACGCTCTCCAAGAGCAAAGGAAGAACAAGGGGAAGCGCCTCGGCGAAATCCTCATGGAGATGAAGATCATCGAGGAGTCGGACCTCGTGCAGATCCTTGCGAAGAAATTTGATCTGCCGGTGATCGATTTGGAAGAACACGTCGTACAGGCTCAGTCGATAAGTCAGGTCCCTCGGCAGCTCATTGAGCACTTGGGGGTATTGCCCATTTATGTCGACTCGCTGCACGTGGTCATCGCGATTAGCGACCCGCTCGAGTTTCAAGCTGCCGACATCATTCGCACGCAAGACAAGAAACAGGTTGTCGAAGTCCTGGCTGCGCCCACGCAACTCAAACGTGCGGTCGAGCAGGCGCTCGTCATGCTCGACATCGATGCCAAGAGTGGCACCCCTGGTGAGGTCGATGACATTCTCCGCGACCTCGAGTACGAGAAGGTTGGCGTCGATGCAGCAGAAGATCCAGAGACACTCGTCAAGAATGAAGCGGACGGCGGTGTCATCAAGCTTGTTAACAAGATCATTCTCGATGGGTACCGGCGCGGAGCCTCGGACATTCACATTGAACCCAATGGTCGCGAGCGACCTGTAACTGTCCGTTTTCGCATCGATGGCAACTGCGTGCGGTACATCGACGTCCCTCCGGTGCTTCGTCAAGCGGTTACGTCGCGAATCAAGATCATGGCAGCGCTCGACATCTCCGAGCGCCGCAAGCCGCAAGACGGAAAAATTCGGTTCCGTATGGGTGATCGCTTCATCGAGTTACGCGTGGCAACGTTGCCGACCGTTAATGACAATGAAGACGTGGTGCTCCGTATTCTCGCTTCGTCGGGACCGCAGCCGCTTGAGAAGATGGGACTCAGCGCGCGCAACCTCACCGAACTCAAGGCAGCGGTTGCCAAGCCGTACGGACTCGTTCTTTGCGTAGGTCCGACAGGCTCAGGCAAGACGACGACGCTTCATGCGGCGCTTGCCTCTATCAATCAGCCAGACACCAAGATTTGGACCGCGGAAGACCCGGTGGAAATCACACAGGCCGGTCTTCGGCAGATGCAAGTTAACCGCAAGATTGGGCTGACATTCGAAGGCGCCATGCGTGCGTTCTTGCGCGCGGATCCGGACGTGATCATGGTCGGCGAAATGCGAGATGCCGAAACCGCGGGCACCGCGGTTGAAGCGTCGCTTACGGGTCACTTGGTGATGTCGACCCTGCACACGAATAGTGCATCGGAGACGATCACGCGCTTGCTCGACATGGGTCTTGAGCCCTTCAGCTTTGCCGACGCCCTTATCGCGGTGCTTGCCCAACGACTCGCCCGAGCACTCTGTTCCAAGTGCAAGCGAGCCCAACGAGGAACGCGAGAGGAATACAACGCGCTCGTTGCGGCCTATGGCGAGGAGGCTTGGATGAAGAACCTCAACGTGACATTCGGTCGCGATTTCCAGGTCTGGCGTGCGCCGGGATGCGCTAAATGCGACCAATCTGGTTACAAAGGGCGCATTGCGATTCATGAGCTTCTTGTGACAGACGAAGCGTTGCGTCGGGCGGTGGCGTCGCGACAACCGGTGCACACGATTCGCGAGATCGCTGTGAGCGGCGGGATGACCACGCTGGTGCAAGACGGCATCGAAAAGGTGCTGAGCGGGCAGGTCGATTTAAAGCAGGTGCTCGCCGTGTGCGCAAAGTAGCCGCATACGTTTCTGCCATGAGAAGGTTTTTTCGCGGCTCCGCGTCATTGACCGCGTCCGCATATGACGCAATCGTGCTCCTGCTAGGTGGAGCGTCTACCGAGCTGGAAGGATTAATATGCTTCGCTACGCCGCTGATCGTCGAACGATGCTTTGGGCGTTCGTGTTCTTTCCCGCGCTTCCGACGATCGCCTACGCCGCCCCCACATTTGCGCCTTATCTGATTCCGATCGCACTCTACCTAGGTTTCTCCGCGGGCGTTTTTTCGCACAACCACAACCATGTGCCGACGTTCGCAAGCAAAAGGTTGAATGCGTTTTACGCAATGTACCTATCGTTCTTCTACGGGTTTCCGACGTTCGCGTGGATCCCAACGCACAACTTGAACCACCATAGGTACGTCAACAAACCGGGCGATGCGACGATCACCTGGCGGTACTCGAAGAAGAACACGTGGCTCATCGCGTCGACATACTTTTGGGTTTCCACCTATTGGCAGAGCGATCCCATCAAGGAATATCTGACCAAAGCACGGGCGCGTAATCCGCGGCTCTTTCGTCAGGCCATCTTGCAATATGCGGTTGTGTATGGCGGGCATGCCCTGATGTTTGCTCTTGCGGTAGCGCTTCATGGCCTTCGGCTGGGGGCGCTCGCGTATGTGTGTGGCCTCTTTATTCCATCGGCGTTCGCGCTGTGGTCGATGATCTTCATCAATTACCTGCAGCACGTTCACTGCGAT
>JAHFDX010000604.1 GCA_023248785.1 Myxococcales bacterium | reverse complement strand
ACGGGCGCACCGGCGACTTCGGATGGGCAAGCTGCAACGGGCACAGACGCCATCGCGACGACCTGCAGCGAAAGTGATCAATTTGTGATCACAAATATCGACGTCGTGATGGACGCGACCAAGATGGGCGTCGCGGCAGGAAGCTCCATTGCGGATTCAACCGCTGTTGCACTTGCCGATGGAAGAGTCCGCATGTTCTTTCAGTATCGCTC
Organism: Myxococcales bacterium; assembly: GCA_023248785.1. Taxonomy (GTDB): domain Bacteria; phylum Myxococcota_A; class Polyangia; order Polyangiales; family Polyangiaceae; genus JAHFDX01. Next base: position 2,814 of record JAHFDX010000604.1, on the reverse strand, counting down.
GCCCGATGGGCAACAAGCGGGGCACTACAGCGCAATTTCGAGCGACGGCGTCCATTTTACGATGGAGGCCGGATTGCGAATTCCGCTGGATGAGTGGTGGGGGCCACACGTGAAAGCGAAGGTACTGCCAAGCGGACAACTGCGAGTCTACAAAGGAGCCACACCGCCTTCACAAACGAACGTGGGCATCATTTCGTACATCTCGAACGATTGGTTTGAACTGACGCGCGAAGATGGATTCCGCATTACGACAGCAGCCGCCGAGATGACCAAGCTGTCACACCTCACGACCGTGCCTCTGGCGGATGGAACCTCTCGCGGCTACTTTAGCAACCAACCTGAAGGTTCCGATTTCAATCGGCGTGTGCGAAGCGCAACGTCGTCTGATCTCCTCTTCTGGACGCTCGAATCTGGAATACGCGTCGGGGCCGGTGCGGCGGTGGCGGGCATCGCCGCGTATTCAGCAGAGCAACCTCACGCGTTGCAACGTGGCAATGGGTGCGTGACGTTATTTTACTACGCAGCGTACGCGCAGGCTGGTCTTGGGTCGCTTGAACTTCGCTACAGCACCTCGCGTGACGGGCTCACGTTCAACACGTCGTACTCGCTTGAAATGAACGCAAATGGACCGGACATCGTTCGCCTTTCGAACGGCACGTACCTGCTCTATTACGACACTGGCACACCTTCCGATGGGTTCTCGATCAAGGTTGCATCGCTTGTGCTGAAGTAGTCGTTGGACGCGCGGTCATTTTTACCTCGGCTCACGAGCCGATTGCCGCAACGGACCGCGCGCGTCATACTGTATGTGTGGACCGCACGATTACGCCGGAGAATGTTCGCGCCTTCGTCGCTCGTAGCTGGGATTTGCTGGCCGACGAAAAGTTAGTATTCGCCGTGGAGCGATTCGAAGCCGGCGGATCCAGCGCATCACGCGCGGCAGCATGTCGATTGTTTGAACGATGGCATGCGCTGCACCCGAATGGATCCTCAGTCGACGCGCGCCGTGCGGACCTTGAAGCCCACGTTGCGCTTAGTGAAAAACTCGATCGCTGCCGACATGCCCTCAGCGGACGTTGAGGTCTACGCGTCCCTTTTGCGCGCGCTCGGACACCTCCAAGTGCGCTGGTATATTTTTGGCGCCCAAGCAGCAATTCTTCACGGAGCGGCGCGATTCACCGAAGACATCGACATCACTGTCGATCTTGGAACACGAACCACGCGTGTCCTCACCGATGCACTTCAATCTGAGGGTTTTCAAGCACGCGTTACGGACGACGAGTTCATTGAGCGGACTCGAGTTCTACCCATTCTTCATGCAGCCACGGGCATTCCAGTTGACGTTGTACTCGCGGGGCCGGGCCTTGAGGAGCGGTTCTTTGAAGGAGTTGTATTAGTTGAAATCGAAGGAATAGCGGTCCCAGTGGCGCGAGCCGAGGACCTCGTTGTCATGAAAATTCTGGCGGGGCGTCCCAAGGACATTGAAGACGTTGTCACCATCCTCGGAACAAAGAAGAATACCTTCGACGTTCAACGCGTGAGAGACCTCATTCGATTGCTCGAACAAGCGCTCGACCAGCGTGATTTGGAGCCGCTACTCGACACATGCCTCGCACGGATCAAGAAGAAGCCACGATAATCGGCCTCGCACGTCTCCTGTACGATGCTTGCGTTTCATCCCTTTACCTTCCACGGAAGGTATCGCTCCTGCGTTTTCCATTCGATGCGATAGCCGATGCGCAAAAACCCCGCGTGCTCGATGCCGCGCACCGAAGCACGGTTCCACACCGAGCTTTCGATGAGAACGGGGCGCGACGGCATTTCTTCGATCAACATCCGAGTCGCATACGACAACGCCTGCGCATAAAGCCCTTGACCGCGCTGCGCGGGAAGTGTGAAGCAACGTTGAATGAGCACGCTTGGTTGCCCAGGAAATGCTGCAAATGTTTGGCTTTCGGTGATCCAACACACGCAGCCAAGCTCTCCGCTCTTGTACGCGACCACGCACGATTCGCTGCGTGCGAAGGCTTGCTCAAAGTCAAAAAGAAGTGCGGCGCCTCCGTAGCCTTCGAGAAGTGTTCGGTCGTCTTGTGAAAGCGAGTCGATCGAGAGAGCACGCGTGCACGTCACGTTCGCGCTGAGCGCGACGGTGGGCTTCCACATCCTATAGACTGCGTTGGTATGTAGACCGACACGCTCGAGCGCGACCGTTCCACCGTAGTATGCAAGCGTCGGTAGCACGCCTTGCGCTGAAATACGCTCGAGAGGCTTTCGAAGGATCGATCGGAACATCGCTATCCACCCTTCAACTTAAGATACAGGAACAGTCCGACCAAAAAGACAACGCAGCCTCCGCACACGATTCCAATTTCTTTTTGGCTGATCGTGACCTTGAACGTGGGATCTGATCGTCGCGCGACGCCATAGAGGCCTCCCGCAAGACCAAAATAGGTCCATAAAACGGGGTGATAGGCAAACGACAAGAACGTGATACCGGTGAGCATTCCGCAGAATGCGACGAACAGTCCGAGAGCCACGTTGCGAACGCCTTCGTCGAGGCCGTAGGGTGGACGAAACGCGAGGACCGCAGGAATCTTCACCGACGTGTACACGATAAGCATCCATAACCACATTCCGGGAAGGCCAAGCTCCGCGGCCTCAAGCAAGTAGGAGTTGTGCGCGGTGAGGCCCTGCGAGGTGTAGTCGTTGTATTGGCTCACCCCGACGCCGAGGGGAAATTGGCGAATCATGTCGAAGCCTTGAACGAGGAGTTCTTGTCGCTCATTCGCTGAGGCCTCAGCTTCGGCACCGCTA
>JAHFDX010000603.1 GCA_023248785.1 Myxococcales bacterium | reverse complement strand
GTCGACACCGGCATGCTCGCTTACGAGGACGCCTACCGCGCTCGCCTCCTTCGAAACTTGCAGCGCAATGCCAAATCCCTCGGTTTCCTGCTCGTCCCCGCATTAGTTTCTTAGGAGCGACGCCCCCTGCCCCATGTCATCCTGAGCTCGCACCGGCCTTGGGCCGGATGGTTGGCAAAGGACATGGCGCTCAGCTCAAATCACCAATGTTCTCATGCCATGTTCTTAGGAGCGACGCGAAGCGGAGTCGAAGGACCCCCCAGACGCAGAGGGGGTCCTTCGCGCCTTGCGCTCACGATGACATGGGACGGGGGGCGGCGCGCGCGTTACAAACTCCCCAGGTCCACTACAACGGGCTCACTGCCGATGGTCACCGCCGACGCGCTCACATTGGTGCTCGATTTGTCGCGCACGTTCCAGTAGCGAAGTTCCGCGCCTCCAGTCACCGTGGCGAGATTTACCGTCGCGCTTCCGTCGCTTTCCTTCCAAAGAAGCCACCGCTTCGCGCGCTTTGCGCTATCGGCGCGCGATCCGTATTCGATTTCGTGGCAACTGACGCCCTGGCTCGCAAAGTCCGAAACTGCCCGCGTGTAGTTTGCAACGTTGTCAACGTCGGCACGGAGAAGCTCGGACAGTCCCCAGAATGCCTCCGGGTAAATAGCCTTGCGCTGTTCTGATGTGATGCTGTTGGCGTCGCCGGAGAGCGTTGGCGTCGGCACGTTGAAACTCGAGGTGTTCGGGTGTTCTCTCTCCCACGCGACGTAATCGTCGTACACGCCCCGAATCGTCGACGGCTTCAAGATGGTGTTGCCTCGAACCGATTTCTTGCCGTTGCCAAAATTCTCCGTCAACCACTTGATCCACTCTTCCAAGCTCGCAACGACGTCTGTCCTGCTCTTGGTGTCGTGCGTAAGAAAACCGTACATCCACACCTTGTCGTTTGAATCGCCCGAGCGCTCGGCGTTGAGCCAATTCAGGTAAATGAGCAAGAACCCCACCTTGTGGTGGGCGAGCGACTGGTCCGCAAATGTGCCATTGGGACCATGTTTGTCTGCCTCGCCAAATTGCGCATAGTGGGTTACGAGAACGGTTGGACTCGCAAGGTTCTCCTCGAGATTGCTCGCCCCTATGCGCCATGGATGAAATGGGTGATGACCAATCCATGGCTCAGCTATTTCTTCACGGCCTCCACCGCTCGCGGAATAGCCATGCTGGTTCATCTGCGTTGCATAGGTCGTGTCGTCGCAGTTGTAGGGTGTGGCTTCGGTGATCGTGATGTCGGGCAGGAGCGCCTTGAGTTCGCGCTCGTGGTCTTTCCAGAGCTCCTCGACAAAGGTTGCATCGGTCATTTGTGATGGCTGCGCGCTCCGCCACGAATGCTCGCCATCGCGTTCTTCGTACACAGAGTGCATGTGCGGGCCGATTGAATAGCCCTCCGCAAGCCAACCACGAACTACGGCCTCGTCGCCGAGCTCGCGTGCGTACTGCCAGAACTCGCCATTGCCGTGAATGCTCAACAAGAGCCCGTATTTTTTCGCTAACGCGTGAACGGCTTCGACATCGTCGCGCCTTTTCTTGTACGCGTCCGACCCGCTCTGGGGCTCCAGGTGCACTTTAAACACAAGCGAGATCGGTCGCTCAAAACTAGCCGTCGCCACCGTCCCCGAATCCGGTCCTCCATCCGACGTTTGACTGGATGAGGTTCCACTACAGCCATGGATCCCCAAGGACAAAAATAAGACCACATTAGTTACAATTCGCATACTGACCCCTTCCCACACTGACCCCCTCCTCCTACGCACGAAACGAAAGTTACAACCCCGCGAGCGTGATCAGATCGCGAATGCTAATCACCTGGTACGTCTCGGGATGCGCGAGCATGTACTGCATCGCAGTCTCATGCCGCTTCCACTGGGTCGCCTTCTCGGCGTCGGTCTTCTTCGGGACCGGCTCATACGCGGACGTGTCGTACGGCGGCGGCTTCATCGTCTTGGCCTTTGCGTCGGAGTAGTACACGTTCCCCCACGGCGTGCCGGACGTGTAGAAGTTGTCTTCGTGCCACTTGACGTTGAGCCACGCGGGGCGCGTGCTTCCAATTTGGTCCATCGCGGGTTTTAGGACGACGGTCTCAAAATCAACGTCGTCCTTTATTTCATACGTCTTGAAATCCACCGTCTCTGGCCTCATAAGCAGGCCGTTCGCGGTTTGCCCCCACGCAGTTCCGCTGTCGCTGTGCGTAAGCGTGAAGAGGGCGCCCTTTGATTTGTAGATCTCGGCCAACGTGGTTGAGACCTTGTCTTTGCCTGCACCGCTGGCAACGACGTACGGCGCATAGCCAATCGTTTTCTTTAGAAACTCGTATCCGCCTGGATCGCTGGTTGGCTGACCCGTCTTCAAGTCAATCGCATGCTCTTCGTAACTCGTTAAGAGCGTTTTCAGCTCGCTGTCGCCCATTGACTTGAGGCCCGCCCAATCAAAGTCCGAGTAGTACGGTGCGGGCGGACGCACGTGATAGGAAATCGCAACCACCTTGGACGTCTTCAGACGCTCGACAAGAGATGGGGCCTTGGACACGTACAACCGAATCATCGGATCGGTCAGGTAAATCTCCACCGGCACGTTGTACTGCTCGTGAAGATCGATAACCTTGTTGACCGTCGCAATGCTGTCGTCGAGAAAGACCCAGTCGTGCACGTTCAAAATGAACTCGACGTACACCTTATCTTCGAGCTTGGTCAGCGGAGCGTATGCGTCTGCGCCCCCGTCGAGTGCACTCCCGTCCGTTGGAGCGCTCCCATCAGCGCCGGCGTCCGTCGATGCCGAAGTGCTCGAACATCCCATTGCAAACCACGCGAGCAATCCCGCACATGCTGTGAACCAAGCTGTCTTCATGTGACCTCTCCCCATCAAATAGAGCGAGAAGTGTGCCGTACCTCCGCCCCGTTCAGCGTGCACCGAGTGTACCCATTTAGCGCACAAACAAGCGGGTTTTTGCTTGGGATCGCGACCGCACAAACCCGTAGGGTGAAC
>JAHFDX010000602.1 GCA_023248785.1 Myxococcales bacterium | reverse complement strand
AAGTGGCACTCTGGCTTGCGGGTAAGGTCCCGCTCCTAAAGGCGGTGGAGTACTACGGTCTTATTGCCGCACACGACGGGGTCTTTCCAAGTGTCGCGGCGATGCACGAGGCAAGTCCCGTGGACATCGTGCGTGAAGGCCGCGCCCAGTATTTGCCGCGCTTGCTTGTTATCCAAGGAAAAGATGATCCGAACATGACGGGCGAGATGACGTGGAACTTCGCGTCGACGTATCGCAAAGCTGGCGGCACGATTGAAGTGGACATGCTCGCGCGTCATGGCCACGGTTTTGCCAACATACCGAGCCAAAAGAGCGAGGCGATGTGCGATCGCGTAGCCGGTTTTGCCAGGCAATGCACGAACCCTGGTAGGGCAGCGGCCCCCACGTCGCACGTTCGGCCGTAACGATCGTTTGATGCACGCCTCGACCTTGGGCCTCCGGCGCGGGAGAGCCTCTATTGGCGCAGGTTCCTACGCTCGCATCTTTGTTGCGGAGCAACGGAGCAACATTAACGCAACGAGCATGTTTCGGATTTCGTGGCAGATGTAGCCCGCTTCCGTATGGGGCGATGTCGACATCGATTTTTGTACGAAGCGAGGTTGCGTTGCAAGGAGAGTAATCATGTTTCGAAGTGTGTTTGTCGCGTGTTTTGTGGGCTCGTTTGCGTTTGCGTGTAGCTCTTCTACAGAGTCGTCGTTCGCCGATGAAGAGTCGGTTGCGACTGATGAGTCGGGCGATGCTCTCAAACAAGTTTGTGGAGGCTTCGCCAATATTGCGTGCCCGACCGGCTACAAGTGTGTCGACGATCCGTCCGACTCCTGCGATCCAAAACACGGCGGCGCAGATTGTGGTGGCCTCTGCGTAAAGGCACAAAAAAAGTTCTGCCCCAATCCTGGTGGCAAGAAGAGCTATGTGCTTGACGGTGTTTCGCAGTGCGCTGCCGCGCGAATCGACTGTAGGCCGCCGTACACCTACTTCGCAGATGCTTGCGGATGCGGGTGCAAGGTTCCTTAGCGTAACTTCGGTTTTGCTTTGCCTCGCGCGATGCGGGTCGATCGGTAGGCCGATGGGTTGATGCATTGCGCGAGGCTAATTATGAGGGGCTCGACCTCGAACCTTATCTCGTCGGATCGGCCGTCGGTTATGGGCTCGACCATAGTTGCCCCGGCAAATGGTACGAGGAACGAAAAAAGTTTCTTGAGACCATCTACAAAAACGGTGGTGCCATCACATACAGCTTCCGCGTCAATACGCGCGGCACGGCTGCCGATGACCAGGTAAAGTAATCAGGGCTTGCGCAATTGTCCGGAGGCTCCCCCGCGTTCCCGCTTATGCAAGATCGCTCTCCGCTCGAGTTTGATTAGGCCCGCTGCGTGACGAGCAATCAGTGCACCGCCACAACCGTACCGCTGCCCGTTTCACCGACGTTCACCCAGACTACGCTCGATCCGCGTGCTGTAACCAGAAGCGGCCCCCATTGCTTGTCCGCGATCGTGACGGGGCTCGAGCCCTTCGTCCATCGAACGACACTGCCGGCGTTCGTATAGTAGTCGGTCAACGCCGAGTTTGCCCAGTACACATACGATCCGTCGACCGCCAGATCCATCGGGATGGATTGATTCGTCGCTACCGTGGTTACCTTTCCGCCGATTTTCGGCACACTGCGAATCGAGCCAACAAGACCGTAGGAGGGGTTGTCGACGAAGTACACCGAGCTTGAGTCAATCGCAATGGCGGGAATGGCGCCATCGGTTCGTGCAATCGTTACGCTTGCGCCACCGGCAATCGGAGCGCGCGCAACGGTGTGGTACGTCGCCCAGTATACGTACTTGCTGTCAGCGACGACGTCGTTGGCGGATTCTTGGTGCCAGGCGATTGTTGTTGGGGTGCCTCCACCTTTCGCGACGCGCTTCACCTCAGCCGAAGTCGCAAAATAGAGATTCTTCGAATCGACGAAAACCGATCGCGGCTCTGTCTGCTGATTCGCGATCACGGTTGTCGAACCTCCGCTTTTTGGAACGCGTTTGACCGTTCCCGCGAACGTGTCCGAGTAGTAGACGTAGCTGTCGTCCAGCGCGATCGAACCTGGATAGACATCCGGGTTGCTTCCGTCGGCTATGGTTACTTGATTCGATGGATTCGCGCGGTCAACGCGGATGATTCCACCCGTCGTGTGGTCCATATCGGTCGCTGCACCAAGAAAGATGTACTTGTCGTCTTGGGCAATCGCTGAAACGGGGCCGTTGTAGATGGTGGAAGGTTCGGACGTGAGCGCTTGTTCGGCAACCGTCGTTGAACCGACGCCTTCCGATGGCGCTCCGCCACATGCGCTGAGCCCCAAAAACACGATCGATGATGAAAAAAAAGCGACCGAACGCATAACATAAACCCCCTGAAAATACTGGCGATGCGACGAGCGGTCCCGCCGTAGGACCGTCGCCGCACGCTCATGTATTTGGATAGCTTGTAGGGTCGGTCACGCACGTTGCGGTTTCGTTGTGGGTTAGCTCATGCGCTGCACATTGCGTGAGCCACTACCCCGCGGACGGGGCTTCGAGGCACGCATCGACGCTCGCTTGGTCCTGGCGTGCGCATGAGCCGCTGGAAGCTGGACGATTTGGAGCTCCGCTTGCGCAGTCTGTAGAGAGAGCTACGCGCGGGCTTCTGGTCGCGGCCGGGTTGTTGCGGCTTCCGTGATCGTGGAGTTTGTCGGTGCCGACAGTCGGAGGGCGCGACCTGTTCGGTGCATAAAGCGAGCGGTGATCCACGCGATGAGACGCTTAGGAACCAGAGCGAGGGCTGCATAGGCAATCGCGTTCATCCGCCCTGGAACGTGGACTCGATTCCCCCGAAGCATGGCGCGCACTGCCGACGTAGCGACGTCTTCGGGCGACATGGAAGATCTTCGCTCGCCCTTGGTCAGCGCATATCCGGCAGCGGCTTGAAATCCAGAGGGCACGACTCCCGGGCTAATTTCACACGCAACGACCCCACTGCCGCGGAGCTCTTCGCGCAGCGCGCGTGTGAAGCTCGA
>JAHFDX010000601.1 GCA_023248785.1 Myxococcales bacterium | reverse complement strand
CTGCCATGAGGGCGAGTGCGATGCGCTTCAAGCTGCGTAACGTTACCGCCAAACGTCTCGTGTTGTCATTCGGAGCTGGTGTTACGAGCGATTTACACGTACTCGCGGCTTGGCCCCGAGCAGGGCCAATTGTCCACAGGCCGCCGCAACGTCGTCACCGCGTTGGCGACGAATGAAACAGGAGTAGCCGCGGTCGACGATGCCCTGTTGAAACTCAAGAACGCGTCGCAAATCCGGCGGGCCCAGTGTGCTTGCCTCAATCGGATTCATCGGGATGAGATTCACCTTCACAGGGATCCCGCGCAACAGCTCGACGAGGCGTTTGGCTTCAGCTGGACTGTCGTTGCGACCTGCCACGAGCGTATACTCAATCGTGATACGTCGCCTCTTCGGAAGTGGATACGCGCGAAGTGCGCCCATCAGGACAGCAAGTGGATACTTGCGATTGATCGGCATCAGGCGAGACCGCGTTTCGTCATCCGTAGCGTGAAGCGAAATTGCAAGACCAATGTTCCCGGAAAAGTCGCGACCCAATGGCTCAATCTCGGGCACGAGGCCACTTGTCGATACCGTCACGCGGCGGTTGGACATCGCAATGCCGTCGGGATGCGAGAGCAAGCGAAGCGCACGAGACGTTTGTTCGTAATTGTGGAGGGGCTCGCCCATCCCCATGAGCACTACGTTGCGAAGCTCTTCACCCGGATCGAGAGCCGCCCGCCCGGCAATCACTTGCGCCACGATTTCGTCCGCGGTCATGTGACGTTTCAAGCCCGCAACACCGCTTGCACAAAACACGCAGCCCATGGCGCATCCGACTTGGGTGGAGATGCACTGAGTTACCCGAATGACGTCGCTTGTCTCGGGCGCGCTTTCCTCGTCTTCGTCCGGCTCGTCTTCGTCGGGGGCATCCGCTTCGTCATTATCTTGGACATCTGTCTGTAATGGTGAAGGGAGCGTGAACTTGGACAAACGCGGGATGAGGACCGTTTCAACCGTCGCCCCGTCGTGCAGCCGGACGAGCAGCTTGCGCGTCGAATCGAGGGCCCGACAACTACTTGCAATCTGCATGGTATCGGCGAGCTTCAATTCTTCTAGCTTGCTTCGAAGACCCGTCGGTAGATCGGTCATCTTTGCGGGGTCGACAACGCTTCGCGCATGGATCCAGCGAAAGATCTGGCGCGCGTGAAAGGAGCGCCCTCCCCATTCACGAATCGCATCGGCCCAAAGTTCAGGCGTTCGGGCAAGCGGCCCTACCTCATCCGTGGACTTCGTTGACGCGATGGCGGACACAGCCGGCGGAACGTACGGTCAGATGGGCGGGGGCGCAAGTCGGCGTGGGCACGCGATTCGTAATGCGTCCACATCCGCAGCGCCTTTATCACCTTTTCCTTGACCAGCACCTGGTAGACGAGCCGATGTTGAATATTAATTCTGCGCGAATAAGCACCCTCAAGATCGCCCATAGTTTTTCGTAAAGTGGTGAGTTCGTGAACGGATTTTGGGCGAGAATGTTGGGCAGCGTCTGCGTCTTGTTCTTCAATCCTGAGGCCGCAAGTTTGCGGGCGTCCTTGCGCGCATCGGGTGTGTAGATGGGCGTGTCAACGAGCTAAGGCGTGCCAGAACCACTTCTCGGAGACGCCCGACGTCACCTACCCATTTCGGCACGCAATCACCTTTACATCCCTAATCATGCACGTGGTGCCGTCGTTCGTCGCGGTGAGCAAGAGAGACAATCCGGGAGCGGAGGCCCACGCGCGAACGACCGTGTCGAACACAGCAGCGGTCGCGTATGAAAGTATCGGAGTCGCCTAGCGAAATATGTACGACGCCGAAGCTTCAGCCGACCAGCCCTGCCCGGTCTTGCATGCGATGGCACGTACAGTCGTATTCTTACTCAACACTACGCGGCTATCCACGAACCGTGTGCTTGTGCCTGTACACATGTCGTAGATGGGCTTCGATGGATCGCAGGTCGGAACGTTCCCATCGGTCGTATAGCAGATCGTTGCGTCTGCCGGGTTTGCTGATAGGGAGACTGCAACCGCGGAGCTGTATTCGCCCCCGCTTGGAGCAATGACCGGCGCAAAAAGCGTGACGTTTGATCGAATGGCATACGTGGCCACGATCGGATCGGAATCGCGCTTGTCTGTAACGCGCGTGAACGCAATCACAGTGGTGTCTGTTGTGACTTCGAATGGCCCCGTGTAACGCGTGTCCGACGTACCCGTCCCCGTCGGCAAGGTTCCGTTGGTCGTGTAGAAGATTTCCGCCGCCACCTCCGAGGTAGCGAGCGTCACGAGCTGCGGAGTTAAATAGGTGCCTCCAGGTGGTGCAATCGTAGGGATTGCAGCCATCGTTATGGTTGGAGCGCCACCGTCTTGTGATGCTTGGGATGCTTGCGAGATCGAATCGAGCGTTTGGTCGAGAAAATCTCGGTACGATTCAAGCCGCGTAAATCGCATGCTATCGCCAACCTGGCAGTCAAGCGGTTGACCGGGTGGAAAGCCCGAAAGCACGCCGAATACTTTGTTGCCACCCTTTTCGAGCAAAGGTCCGCCGCTATCCCCCCAACAAAGGCCGCCGTCGATTCCCGTGGCGTCGATGGTCGTATTACCTACCGTGATCACCTTTTGATCCGCGCCCTTGCGTTCTCCGGAGTGCCCCTCGTATTGTTCGTAGCCCCCTCCCGGCGTGCTCCGGCCGTAGCCCACGTAGCGCGCTGTCATCCCGGCTTGGGCGGACGCTACCGTCATCGGTCGCATCGCAGTCACGGGAATAGACAGCACCAGGACGGCCACGTCGTTGCCGGGAAGCCCGGAATACAAAGGAACATACTGTGGATGAATGACGATGCGCTCCACCGTGGCGGACTGCTGCGGAAAGTGAACGGTTGGCAAATACGAGTTGTGATAGACGCAGTGACCGGCCGTCACCACAGCGCGTGGTGCGATAAGGGTAGCGGCGCAGAACGGAGTCGACCAATGGCTGTCCGTAAGGCTGCCTACAGCGAGGTATCCCTGCTCGGGCTGGCCACCGACGA
>JAHFDX010000600.1 GCA_023248785.1 Myxococcales bacterium | reverse complement strand
GACGGAAGGAAAGCCGCATCACGGTTGCCGCTCGCCGCTCCAACTCTTTCTCGTTCCTATTCCGCACAAGACCGAGAAGGTTGTGTTGAGACCTACGGCTCCGGAACTCATAACGCCCGTGGTTGTGGCTCCGGTTGCTAAGGCTGCGGTGGTAGATACACCCCCTGCCAAAGCCCCCGCGAAGGTGGCCGAAGCTCCGGTCGCCAAGGCTGCGGTGGTGGAAACGCCTCCCGAGAAACCTGCAGTCGTTGCACCTCCGGCCGAGAAGCCGGTGATTGCGCCTCCGGTCAACCCTCCCGTGGTCGAAGCGCCAAAGGCTAAGCCGTTTGTGGGTGAAATTCCTCCCATGGCGGCGAATCCGACAACGCGTGAAGCGCCTGCGGTCGCCAAGCCGAAGAAGAACTCGACCCTCCGCACGTTGAGTTACCTGGTTGGAGGTTTGGGAGTCGCAGGTCTTGGCGGAGGAGCTGCGTCGTTTGGCATCGCCGGAGGGGTCTCAAGCAAAATATACAGAGGTGGTTACGAAACACCCAACGACATCTCGAGCGCATATGACACCATGTCGACCACACGGACTCTTGGTGCGGGGGGACTCATTTCTGGCGGCCTTTTGCTGGGCATTGCAATTCCACTCTTCATTCTAGGCGGGAAATGAACAGAGTCGACCTTCGGCTCGTTGCGCTCGCAGCACTCTTGGGTGCGTGTACTCCACCACTGGAAGAGTTGGCTCCCTTTCCGTGCGCAAACAATAACTTGTGTCCTGCGGCTCTCACCTGTGTGGACAAGATGTGTGTCAAGCCCACCGCGGATGCCTCGTTGGCCACCGCAGAGGCCTCGACGGTAGATGCGGGAAGCTCCACCAAGGACTCGGCGAACTCCAACGAAGCGAGTACAAAGCCGGGCATCGTTGTGGCGATGGGCAAGCCGCGCCTCGAGGTCAACGAGGGCAAATCGACCGATAGCTTTCTCGTCACGTTGGCGACCGCGCCCAAGGATGTAGTGGCCATCAGTGTTTCAAGTTCGAATAAGGACGAGGCAACCGTTTCCAAGGGAACCCTCTTCTTCGGGGCTACAGATTGGGGCACGCCTCAATCGGTCGTCGTCACCGGTGTCGATGATTCCGTAGCTGACGGGGACCAAACCTTCACGATCACCCTGGATCCGCACGAGAGCATCGACCCAGAGTACGCACCGCTGATGTCCACGAGCGTTTCAGGAGTGTGCGTTGACGATGATGGTTTCGACGGAGGCAATACCGATGCAGGTGACAGCTCGACGGCGCCCGTACCGGGAATCATCGTAAGCCCGTCGAGCGGGCTCACAATGAGCGAAGGGTCATTCACTACGTTCACAGTCGCGTTGCGTGCTGCGCCGACAGCGTCGGTAACTGTCACATTCGAGAGCCTAAGCACCAAAGTGACGGTCTCTCCACCCTCGATCGGATTTGGCCCATCGAACTGGAACAACGTTGTTCAGAGTGTCAGAGTAACGACGGTTGATGACAACTTCGTGGACGGGACCGTTGCATGGACGATTCGAACGAAGGTGACACCGGGCGCGGACACGCGATACAACGCCATTGATCCGGACGACGTGTCGGGCACAACCACCGATGATGATATCGTCGAACGTGTGAGCGTCAGCTCGTCGGCGACCGAAGCGGACGGGCACAGCGGAGGTCTCGCGGCGGGCAGCCAAATCGATCTTGGATCGCCGAGCATGTCAAGCGATGGCCGATACGTGGTGTTTGCTTCTGAAGCCACAAACTTGATTACCCCCGACTCGAACAACGCCGCGGACGTTTTCCTCGTAGATCGGAGCACGCGAACGACGACGTTGATTTCCACCGCAGCCAGCAAGACGGCGGGAGGCAGCGTGAGACCTGTGATTTCCGCTGACGGAAAATATGCGGCATTTTACACGCAGGCTTCCATTGGATCCGCACAACCGGGTTGCCTTCTCATGGACATCACTACGCGTGGATTTTCGCAGATTTCGGCGAATGCCAGCTGCGTCGTCTACGATCTGTCTTCGGACGGTCGCTACGCAGTCTTCTACGATACGGTATCCGCTGACGCAGCCCCGCCAACGTACGCGCTGAAGCGATATGACAGGATGGGCTCGGTGAGCACGATACAATTTCTTGTCTCCGCACCTCTCAGTGCCAACATAACGGATGACGGCCGCTACCTTGCCGTTGCCACCACGAGTGCGCTCCTCACGGGCGATACAAACTCGGTTGCGGATTTGTACCTCCTCGACACGATGGCCAACAATCCCCTCCGCTTCAGCTCGACCTCCACGGGCGCGCAACTAACACTCGGAGTCACGTCAGGTTACATTTCGGGCGATGGCAACTATCTCGTTTTCGCCACACGCGATGCGGCAACAGCCCAAGATACCGATACCGATGGGGACATTTACGTCGTCAATCGCCAGACGGGCAGTGCTTCAGTGACTCTGGTGTCTGCCAATTCGAAGGCAGGCTTTGCAGGGCTTTCTGCGGGCTCGAGGATGTCGACCGACGGACGCTATGGTGTCTTCGAGTTCACGCCGGCGGGTTCCACGGAAAAGCAGGCGTGGACCTTCGATCGTCTCGGGTCGCCATCAAGCCTCCACAAGACGTTCAACAGTGGGACACCCAACAATGCAACGCTTTATCCAACCATCTCGGGTGACGGAGCATGGGTTGCATTTGTAGGGCTCGCTGCGAATCTTGTGACCGTCGATAGCAACAACAGAAACGATGTGTTCGTCGCTCGTCGTCCGTAACGGCGGATGGCGCCCACGCGATCTTAAGCTAACAACGGGAGCGGGACCGCACGTTTCAAAAACCGTGTACTACCGCGCGTGGAACGGCGATCCACAAACGGGCGTTGGCGCTTGGCGATTCGTTCCGATATGCGGCCTTCGAACGCCTGTTCCGACTTGGTCATCGGACCTCCGCGCAAAGTACGATTGAGTACACGCGAGGGAACGATGGGGATCTATTTGTCAGCGTGGTGCGCGACGAACGCGCGTCGCTTTGTGGCGAACGCGGCG
>JAHFDX010000599.1 GCA_023248785.1 Myxococcales bacterium | reverse complement strand
GATTGGTCTGATGGCCGCGGTTGCTGCTCTAAAGCCCGCTGACATCGAAATCCACGGGCTCGTCGCATCGGCCGAAAACATGCCAGACGGAAAATCGTATCGTCCTGGTGATATTTGGAAATCTCACGACGGCAAGACGGTTGAAATTGTCAACACAGACGCCGAAGGTCGCCTGCTTCTGGCCGACGCGCTTGCCTATGGTCGGGCCCTTTCGCCCGATCTCATGATCGACAACGCAACGCTCACGGGTGCCTGTGTCATTGCGCTCGGAACGAACTGTTCGGCGTACTTTGCAACGAACGACAAAGCGGCCGACCAGATGGGCGCCGCTGCCACCGCTTCTGGGGAGCAAATGTGGCGCATGCCGCTTCTCGAAGACTTGCGCGAGCAACTTCGCAGTGACGTTGCCGACGTGAAGCAATCCGGCGATCGCTATGGCGGGTCCATTACCGCCGCGCTCTTTTTGCGCGAATTCATCGGTGAGACCAAAAACTGGGTCCACGTTGACGTCGCCGGCCCCGCCTCAACCGATCGCGCCTACGGGTGGACACAAGCCAAGGGTGCCACCGGCCACGGCGTACTCACGTTCCTCTCGCTCATCGAACGCGCTTCCGCCCGCTGACGTACGTGCTACGTCAGCGCGTCATGTCCGAGCCAAAAAAGGACGAGTTTGCCTCCGTTTCACGCCGCTTAACGCGCGGACTTTCCCGGGCTATCGTTGATTTTTCGATGATCGAAGAAGGCGATCGCGTCCTCGTTGCCGTTAGCGGAGGCAAAGACAGTTACACGTTGCTCGACCTCTTACGCGCCTCGCAACGCAAAGCTCCCATCCAGTTTCATTTGTCGGTCGTGAATATCGATCAAGGTCACCCAGGTTACCCTGGCCACCTTCTGCGCGAGTACATGGCCTACGAAGGTTACGACTTTCGCATGATCGAGGAAGACACCTACTCGATTGTGATCGACAAGATTCCCCAGGGAAAAACCTACTGTTCGCTCTGTTCGCGATTGCGAAGAGGCATCCTCTACCGCGTTGCAAGTGAGCTCGGCTGTACAAAGATCGCCCTCGGCCATCACCGTGACGACATCCTTCAAACGCTCTTCCTCAACCTGATGTTCGCCGGGCAGCTCGCCGCCATGCCGCCCAAACTTGTCGCTGAGGCAGGCCACGTCGTCATACGCCCGCTTGCGTATTGCGCCGAAGACGACATCATTGTCTACGCGGCAGAAAAAAACTTCCCGATCCTTCCTTGCGATCTCTGCGGATCCCAGGAAAACCTGCAGCGAAAACAGGTGGGCAAGCTTCTTAACCAACTCGAAGAACGCAATCCGGGAACGAAGACTTCCATGCTGGCGGCACTTCAAAACGTAAGGCCGTCGCATTTGCTCGATCACGGCCTATGGAACGCGCTTGGGCTGCGGGTCGCACGCGAGGAGGCGCCAAGGGGCCCTCTCATCTCCAACCAGCGGCTCGTTCGCTCCGCCGGAAAGAAATGGTCGTCACGCGGGCCGACTCCATTCCCCTTCTCACCGCGGGTGCTGCAGCGTGGTGCGTATCGGTGCTTCCTTCCGCAAGCGGGGATAGCGTGCGCCTTTCCGTTGCGGTCGCGGGTCTTATTGCCTTCATCGCGTTGCCATTCATTCCGGCCGGTTCACCCAACACGCCACGGCTCATCGCATTCTGGTCACTCATTGTTACAAGCTCCGCCGTCTGGTTGCTCGACCTGTCTCGCCTCGCGCGAAGGTTCGACGCGTGGACGGGCACAGCGACCGTTATTTGCTGGGCAACTCTTGCCGTGCTCGCGGCGTCCCCCGTCGGCCGTAGGGAATCGGTTCCTTCAATGGGTGTGCTTCGGCGAGCGGGTCCCGAGTGGCTTCTTGCCCTCGTGGCTGCGGTTGCGCTCCACGCCACGGGTTGGCGAGCATCGTCGGAAGGTCGCGGCGTTCTCGTCCGCATAGCCGCAGGCGTCGGTGGCGTGCTCGCGTTCGTTCTCGCCGCGCGAATGTCTCGTGGGAAAGCGCCGTCGCGTCTGATGCTCGCATTGGTGATGGCGTTCGTCGTCATGGTGGCTGCAGTTTGCGCGGTGATGGCGCTATTCTCGTAAAGTGAGCCGCTGGCTGTCGGGTGCACGCATCCTGGTGCAAGGGGTCTTCTGCGTTGTTGTTGTTGCGGCCGTGCAGTCGTGCAGCGCGCACCGCGATGGCACTGCCTTGCTGTTCGGCGTGGGAGCCGCGTCGATCGCATTCGTCGGAGTCCGAGTACTAGGAGGCAATCTTTCTCGATGAATCCCCGTCTTCGCGCACTTCTCGCAGCGTTGTTTTGCATGGTTCTCTCATGCAAAACACAAAGCGCCACTCCAAACGAGCGCCCAAGTCACTCCGCCGTTTCACCTCAACCGTCTTCGTACGGGAATGAAGCTCTCAGAAACGATGTTGTGAATGATGCAGTGTTCGCGGCCTTTGCGAGCGACAACAAACTCGACCGAACGCCGCCCGTAACAAACCTTTTGAGCTCTGCGCGCGCCCGGCGCATCGTGCTTGCGATCCGCGAAGCGGTACGCGCAGAGGGCCCCGTAACCGAGGAAGAACTCGCCGAACTCACCAAGGCCCACTGGCGCGATGTCGATGCAGGCCCGAGCGTCCGAGTGGCCCACGTCGTTGTGAAAACGTCCGCAGCCATGACCGCCGCCGCCGCCCAGAAGGTTGCCGAAACCCTCCGCGCCGCGATGCCTGCCGAGCCTGTCGCGTTCGATGCGTTCGATCGCACAGTCCGCGCGCAAGCACTTCCGCCGAGAACCTATGCCATCGAAGTTCTTCCCCTCATGACGAGTGAAGGTCGCGCGCTCGAGGGGCCCGAGCAGTCCTTTGAGTTGCCCTTTGCCCGTGCCGCCTACGCGTTGAAAACTCCGGGTAACCTGTCGCCTGTCACCACGACGGTCTACGGAGCCCACGTGATGCTTCTGCTTGAAGTCCGTCCCGAGAGGCGGTTCTTGGCCGAGGTCCGCCGCCAAATGTTTCTCGAAGAAGCCGTCTCTAACCGAGCTG
>JAHFDX010000598.1 GCA_023248785.1 Myxococcales bacterium | reverse complement strand
CCAACTTGGGGGTTTTGCACCCCATGGGAGGGTGTGTGACGGGGTCTTGGGAACCCGCGGCCGCGCTTGACCTCAACCGCATTCACCGTCACACCATGGAGCGAGAGCTTTGAACGCAACGACCGTGTCCGCAGCGCCTACGCGCCCCAGGCAAATAGGGGAATACGTGCTCGGGGATCTCTTGGGAACCGGCGGCACAGGAGAAGTGTATTGCGCAGAGGGTCGGGCCGGGCGCGTGGCCATCAAAATTCTGCGCTCCGACCTCGAATTTACAGAGCGTGAGCGAAGACACTTTGTCGACGAAGCAGAGCGGATGCGCCGGGTTAGGCACCCGAATCTGATTGAGGTAGTGGCTTCCGGGGAGCTTGGCGATGGCCGCCCGTACATTGTGATGCCGAGGCTCGTTGGGCAAACGTTGGCGAAGCGTCTTGAGCAGGGACCGCTCACGATGCCGGCTGCACTCAGCTACTTCGACCAACTTTGCGAGGGCGTCGCAGCCATGCACCGCGCGGGCCTCATGCATCGCGACATCAAGCCGGACAATCTCTTTCTCGACGAATCATCCGAGCGACTCATTTTGCTCGACTTTGGAATCGCGCGGGACGCGGATGCACCAACCACGACAACAACGCAAGCGGGACGCATCCATGGAACGCCGGCCTACATGGCGCCTGAAAGGTTTTTCGGCACGTCTGCGAGCATCGCGACGGACGTCTATGAGCTCGCCGTTGTGTTTTTCATGATGGTGACGGCACGACTCCCTTGGCGTTCGGATTCGCTCGCGAGCAGCCGGCTGCATCCTGTCGGGCTTCTTGATTCTGGCGTTCGTGCGTCGCGTTCGCTTGATGCCATGCTTCTGCGCGCCCTATCGACGCGTCCGGAAAATCGCCCGGCCACGGCAGACGAGCTTGCCGACATGGTTCGACGTGCCGCAGTGATGCCGATGGATGCGGCACCGCCTGAGCGATCGACGGAAGGCGTGCATCGTATTTCCGCCGAATGGAAAAACGATACGCTCATTTCTTCATCGATTCCGCGTCCGGCATCGCAGGCTACGGTTGTAACGAAGGCGCCGTCTGCGTCGGGACGATGGATTCGTTGGGCATCGGTTGCTGCTGGCGCCAGCGTAGGCATTGGCCTTGTGACGCTTGCCTCCGTGCGCGTGGGCATGTCGACGTGGAGCACGGGTGAACCGCCGAAGAGCCCGCCACCGGTCACCGCGCCGCCTGTGCCCAACACGACGAAGGCCGTGATCGATCCTCGAGTTGCCGAGCCGGTTGCGCCGGCTACCAGTATCGAACTGCCGAGCGACAAGCAGGTAGCGCGTCCGCCGACCAGTGCGCGTGTGCGTCCATCGGCGGGCCCGTCTAGTTCCGGCACAATCGCGCCGCCGCCGTCTGCGCTGGTAACTGCCGAACCGGTAAAAGTGGTGACGCCGCCTCCGAAACCAGTTCCGACCTTTGACCCGTTCGAAGATCGCCACTGATACCAACACGCTCCGTAGTTGCGCCCGGGCCCGTCGTCGGCGATCTTGGGCGCATGCGCATCGTTGCGCCCACCCTCCTTGCTCTCGCGATCGCATCGATGAGTCCCCACGCGCACGCGCAAGATGCGCTCGCCGCCGAGGCGCTTTTTGCCGAGGGGCGAAAGCTCATGAAGGAAGCGCGCTACACTGAGGCTTGTCTTAAGCTCGAAGCTAGCCTTAGCCTCGATCGCGCGACGGGCACGATCTTCAATCTTGCCGATTGCTACGAGCGTCTCGGGCGAACGGCAAGCGCATGGGTGCACTTTCGCGAAGTGGCAGCTCTGTCGCGACAGGCGGGGCAAGTGGAACGCGAACGCGTTGCGCGCGAGCACGCTGACCTGCTTGAGGCTTCGCTGTGTCGCCTCACGGTTCGATTCGTGGCGAGGGATGGTCTCGTTGTGATGCGCGACCAAAAGGCAGTGGTTAGTTCACAAAGCGGTGTGGCGATTCCGGTCGACCCAGGAGTTCATACCGTGGCAGCGCGTCAGCCTGGGTACAGCCATTGGTTGACGCGCGTCACCCTGACTCCGCTCAAGGGAAAATCGTGCGACCAGGTGCTTGTGGTACCGCCCATGGTCCCATTGCTCGATACACCAGAAACATCCCCCCCGAAGTTTTTTGGGACACGGCGAGTGCTCTCGATAGCAAGCGCTGGCCTTGGGGTTGGCGCGTTCACAACGGGCACCATCCTCGCGCTCTCTGCCAAGTCGCAGTACGACGCGGCCAAGGCCAAGTGCAATCCAGGGTGCCCGCCCGACGCGGCACAAGACTCAATTGCGGCCGGAAATCGTGCCGACGTGGCTACGGGTTTCTTTGTTGGGGGGGGAGTATTCGCAGCGCTCGGCGTCGTGCTTTGGTTCACCTCGCCTTCAAGTTCCGGTACCGTCCGAGTCACTCCCCACGTGACCCCCACCAGCGCGGGCACTTCGGCGAACATTGTTTTCTAAGGGCTGTATTGAGGGACTCATGGCGCGGCAATTTGTATCTACGGGCGATCGTTTTGGCGCGCACCGCGTGCTTGAGCCGACGGGGGTCTTGCCACAACCCGCGTGGCAATTGGACAACGATTTTTCGCGCGTATACGAGGGTGAACTACTTCTTTCAGTCGAAACGTTGAATGTCGATGCGGCGAGCTTTCGGCAAATGGTTGAAGCCCATGGGGAAGCGGGGGTCGAGGGCGCCGTTATCGATACGGTGCACAAGCGAGGTAAGCAGCACAATCCAGTGACGGGATCGGGCGGAATGCTACTGGGTCGCGTGCTTGCGTGGCATCCGTCGCGTGGCGACACGAAGACGCTTCGGGTCGGAGATCGAGTGGCTTCGCTTGTCTCATTGTCACTTACCACGTTACGAATCGATCGCGTGCGGTCTGTTCAGCCAACTTCCGCCCAGCTCGATGTTGAAGGCGAAGCAGTTCTGTTCGCAAGCGCACCCTATGCACACATGCCTGACGATATGCCCGACGCTGTGGCACTCGCTGCGCTTGATGTGGCCGGCGCGGCTCCGCAGGTGGCGCGTCTTGTGAA
>JAHFDX010000597.1:2591-3055 GCA_023248785.1 Myxococcales bacterium | reverse complement strand
CGCCCACGCAGCGGGCTACACGGCGGCGTTCTTCGTTCCAGCAGTGATTCTTGTTGTCATGGCAGTTCTCGATGCGCTCTTCGTGCGCGACACCCCAAGCCTCGCAGGACACAAAGATTTTGATCTTGGCGACGCGTCCGACAACGGTCCAGCGCTGGGGCTCGGTACGATCGCAAAAAGGATGCTCACAAATCCAGCAATCATGACCATTGCCGCTGTCGAGTTTTGCAGCGGCTATATCCGTCAATCAGTTATGCAGTATTACAAGCCCTTTGCGGTCGCGACGGCGGCCTCGGTGTTCGTCCTTTCGCATTGGGGAATGCTGCTTTGCTTAGCGGGCATCTTGGGCGGCATGTTTGCGGGTGTCATTTCCGATCGCGTGTTCCATTCGCGGAGAGGTCCGGTTTCTGCCGTCTTGTATGCACTCATGTTGCTCGGCAGCATCGGACTTTATTTCACGCTCG
>JAHFDX010000597.1:0-2571 GCA_023248785.1 Myxococcales bacterium | reverse complement strand
AGCGCAACGTCGGGGTGGTTGTTGGCCTCATCGATGGCTTCGTGTACCTGGGTAGCGCCGCCGAGGCTTTGGTGCTTGGCCGCGTTCTTCCGCACACGCCCGCTGACAAGCTCGCGAAAAACTGGTGGACGTGGCCTGCGGTCATCGCTCCGGTTGCCCTCCTTGGATTCGTACTCGCCCTCCGTGTGTGGAATGCAAAGCCAACCAAGGCAGCGCACGGTTGATATAGTCTGTAGTCCCTTTGGGGCGCGATATGGACCAGGCGGCACTCTCAGATTTCATCGGTCAAACGGCGCTTTTCGACACGCTCTCACCGAGCGATCGCGACGCGCTCGCGGCGCGCCTTGTGATCCGACATTATAACGAGGGCGAAACGATCTTCGCGCGTGGAGATGCCGGCGCGTCGATGTTTATTGTGCAGTCTGGCGCCGTTCAGATTTTCTTGGCAGGCGATTCAACAGGAGAGCGCCTTGTTCTGGCCGACGCGCGTGCAGGGGATTACTTTGGCGAACTCTCTCTCTTCGATGCAAAACCTCGGTCGGCAAGTGTCGTAGCTATCCTCGATACAGAGCTGCTCGAGCTGTCCCGCGAGGACTTTGCCGACTACCTCGCACGGTCGGCAACGGCGGCGATGACTATCATGGCGGAGCTGGCGGAGCGGCTGCGCGAAACCAATGCATTACTTTCGCAACGGGTAGCAAAAGATGCAGTGCGGGAGATTGAACAAAATCTAACGTGGGGCCAACGCCTTGCCGATCGCGTGGCCGAACTAAACGGAAGTTGGACCTTCGTGGCCGCGCTTCTTGCGCTGACCTTGGTGTGGGCTTTGTTGAATTCATTTCTTGAGCCACCGCTCGATCGATACCCATTTGTATTCTTCAATCTTCTCCTCGGAATTCTCGTTGCACTGCAGGGCCCGTTAATCGTGATGAGCCAAAACAGACAACAGATCAAAGACCGCGCGCAAGCCGAGACGGACTACCGCGTGAACTTGAAAAACGAAATTGGAATCGAGCGACTTCTGGCAGAGCTCAGCGCCTTTCGTGCCGAGGCACAGCAACGGTTAGGTGCTCTTGAGCGCCGTCCGCGCACCGAGTCGCAATCGTTTGAACATCGCCCTCCGTCCTCCAGCGACGCGTAGTACCGTAGAGGTTCGTCATGCTCGACATTCAATTCATTCGTACAAATCCTGATGCAGTCCGCGCCGCTATCAAGAACAAGCGATGCGACGTGAACCTCGATGATTTGCTCGAAGCTGATCGCGCTCGGCGCGAGATCATTGGCATTCTTGATACAGCGCGCGCGCGCAAGAACGAAGTCGCCGCCGCCATTCCGAAGGCGAACAAAGATGAGCGTCCGGCGTTGATTGCCGAAGGCAAAGAAGTGAAAGAGCGCATCGAAAACCTTGAACCGAAGGTGGCCGAGGTTCAGCGGCGCTTCGATGACTTGATGTTGCGCGTTCCAAGTGTGCCGAGGCCAGAAGTGCCTATTGGCAAAGGTGAAAAAGACAACGTCGAAGTGCGTCGTTGGGGCACGCCGCGCGCGTTCAACTTCAAGCCGAAGGATCACGTCGAGCTCATGACGATCTTGGGCCTCGTCAACTGGGATGGTCCGCGCCGGTTTGCGGGCAGTCGCTCGTACGCCATGATGGGTGTAGGCGCATTGCTCGAGCAAGCCGTCTTGCGGCTTGCCATTGAAACGTTGGTGGAGCGTGGTCTTACACTTGTGAATGTTCCGGTCATCGTTAAGGAACGCGCGCTTCTCGGCACCGGTTTTTTTCCGCTCGGCCTTGAAGAGGCGTACAGCATCGCGGCCGACGAACTCTTTCTCGTAGGTACCAGCGAAGTGTCACTCGTGTCGATGCATTGCGACGAAACCCTGGAGAGCGCGCAACTTCCGATTAGGTACGCGGGCCTTTCACCCTGCTTTCGCCGGGAAGCTGGTGCTCATGGAAAGGACACGCGCGGCCTGTACCGCGTGCATCAATTCACCAAGGTGGAGCAAGTGGTCTTCTGCCTTCCAGACGAGGCAGTGGCAGAGAAAGAACATTATGCGCTTCTCGGAAATGCGGAAGCAATCTTGCACAAGCTTGAGATCCCCTATCGCGTGGCGATCGCGTGCACAGGGGAGATCGGTCTTGGACAAACTCGAAAGCACGAAGTCGAATCATGGATGCCAGGGCGTGATGCATTTTCCGAAACGCACTCGTGTTCCACACTCGGCGACTTTCAAACGCGAAGAAGCAACATTCGCGTTCGACTTGCGGATGGAACGCTTGCGTATCCCTACACACTCAACAACACAGCCATTGCAACGCCGCGTGTTCTCATTCCGCTCCTTGAGCATCACCAAAACGAGGACGGTTCAGTCACGCTGCCGAAAGCCCTTGTGCCATACATGAATGGCACCGAAATGCTGAAGCCCAAGCGGTAACGTGGCTTGTCGCAGGCGCGATGTTTCCTACAATCAAGAACATGAGCGCGCTAAGCGAACACCTGCGAACACGCCCGCTTCCATCAAGCTGGACCGTACGAGAGGGCCGTACGACCTATCTGGCCGAGAACGGTTTCA
>JAHFDX010000596.1 GCA_023248785.1 Myxococcales bacterium | reverse complement strand
GCCACGGCATACGCCTCCTCCGGAATCAGGTCCGCTCCCGTCGCCTCCAGACGAGGACCTTGATTTCGCGGAGCCAGAGGTCGTTGCGCCCGCTCTGCCCGACGTGTCCATTGCCTCTAAAGTTGTAAGCGATCTGCGGCGTGAACGCTTTATCGACGTCCTTGAGGCTGCTCTCGCCCTCGACTGAATTTCGCTTCATCGGTCTCACTCATTCCTCGGTAGGCGCGATCGAGGTGACGGCTTCGTGCCCAAGCCAGGTTCGTTGCCTCCTCACAAATACCCGCGTTCGCCTCACGATTCGCTCTTCAAGCTCACCTTGCGCAATCTCGCCTCGAATGTGCGCGGAAACTTCCGCGTAGCCTACGGAGCGCATCGCTCGCGCATTTTCGTAACCATCTGCATACAATTTTCGAACGTGCTCGATCCACCCTGCGTTGAGCCAGGAAACGACTCGCTCACGAATTCGGACGTCGAGTGTTGTTCTTGGCCATTCCACCGCGAAGAGGCGATGTGGATGTCGCACTTCGGAAAACGCGTGCTCTCGATGCCACTCGCTGAGGCGTTTGCCCGTGAGTGCATACACCTCTAGCGCTCGACTGACTCGAAGTACGTCGCTCGGATGGAGGCGCTTTGCAGTCTCGCCATCGATGAGGGCAAGGCGCGCATGCAGTGCGGTCTGTCCTTGTGTTTCGACGAGCGAGCGGTGTTCGGCGCGCAGGTTCGCATCAGCCTGTGGTGTTTGCACGAGGCCAGCCAGAAGCGCTTTTGCCCAAAGAAATGTACCGCCGCAAAGAATCGGAATGCGGTCTCTCGTGCGAATGTTGGCAATCGCGGCATCGGCAAGCTCGACGTAGCGAGCCACATCCATGGGTTCGAGTGGATCCCATAGGTCGACGAGATGATGCGGTACCTCGGCTCGCTCAAGCGCGGATGGTTTGCCGCTTCCAAGATCGAATGCGCGGTAGATCTGGACGCTGTCGCAGGTCACGATCTCACCAGAGAGCCTCTTGGCAAGCGCCATCGCAAGATCGGACTTGCCGCTTGCAGTGGGGCCAACCACGCAAAGGAGCTCGCGCGATGGGTCGCACCCCGAGCTCAAAGCACGTTCTGCGGCGCTATCGGCCCACTTTGCGCTCGAGCTCATCGAACGACAGCCTCATCACGATGGGACGCCCATGGGGGCAAAAAGATGCGAAGTCGACCTCGTCGAGCGCAAGCAAAAGCGCACGCACCTCTTCGGCGGCCAGCGAATCACCGGCTCGCGCCGATCCGTGGCACGCCATCGTGGCTAGTACCAAGTCGACAGCTTCCGAAAAGGGACGTCGCGAAGCAAACGATAACTCGGACAAGAGATCACGTACCAACTGCGCGGGTGCGAGCCTTGGAAGGAGCGACGGGACGGAGTGCACCGCAACCGAAGTTTCGCCGATGGCGCGCACTTCAAGGCCGAGGTGATGCATATGCTCCGTGTGCGCCTCGAGAATGTCGAGTTCGCTCGCCTGTACGGGCACGATTTCGGGGACCAATAAGCGCTGCGAGGCGATTGTACGCGACCGGTACCCACGGCGAAGACGATCGAAGGTTACGCGTTCAGCAGCGGCATGTTGATCGAGAAAATAAAGCGCGTCGTCGCCCTCACAGAGAAGGAACAGGTTCTTTGCGGTCGCAAGGTAGCGAAGCTTTGCGTAAAACCCGGCAGGGTTCGCGAACAGTGGAGCATTCTCGGGCCCACTGGGCGAAAGGTCCGGATCGTCCCGAACGGGCAACGTGCTCTCGCTCGGGGCGATTCGATAGGGATGAGAACCTGTCGGAAGGTCGAGAGGCGGACTATTCGTCGAGAGACCTTCCTGCCATCGCGGAGAAATGGCACCAAACGCAGGAAGTGAAAAGACCCTCGCGAGGTGACGATTTAGCTCGCGCCCGATCGCATCGGCGATGGATCGTCCGTCGGCAAGGCGCACCTCAGCTTTTTGTGGATGCACGTTGACGTCGACGTGTTCGGGCGGAACCTCAATATACACGACCCCCACGGGGTACTTGCCTGGGCTGAGCACAGACCCATACGCCTGCGCCACAGCTCGCGCGAGCATTCGATCGCGCACGGGTCTGCCATTGATAAAAAGGTGCAGGCCAGTCGCCCCCGTTCGGGCGCGTTCGGGCCGTGACACAAACGCTTCGATGCAGAGCGGCCCCCGCTCGCCTGAGCAATATTCGAGCGGCTCATCAAACGCCGCACGCACTCGTTCGGTACGATTGTTCGCGCGAAGGTACTCGCGCACAAGTCGTGTATCGCGCGTGAGTGTGAAGGAAACTTCGGGGCGTGCGAGCGCCGCAAGCAATATGGTTTCTGTTACGTGGGCGGCTTCGGTGTTCTGCGCCTTCAAAAACTTGCGGCGGGCGGGAACATTAAAGAAGAGATCACGCACTTCAATCCGTGTTCCTTCGGGGCAGCCTGCGGGACGAATTGTGCGAACGCCGTCTTCCACGCGGATCTCAATGCCTTCGGACGCGCCGCGTTCGCGTGTGAGCAGCATGAGGTTTGCAACGGATGCAATGCTTGGAAGCGCTTCGCCTCGAAATCCGAAAGTTGCAATTTGCATCAGATCGTCGAATGCCCGAATTTTGCTTGTTGCGTGCCGTTCGAGCGCGAGCTCGGCATCGCTTGAGTCCATGCCGACACCGTCGTCGGTGATGACGATGGAATCGAACCCTGCGTGCGATAGGCTCACCTGCACACGTGTCGCTGATGCATCGAGGGCGTTTTCGACGAGCTCTTTGACGACGCTCGACGGCCGCTCAACAACTTCACCCGCGGCAATTTGATTTGCGAGATGTGCCGGCAACCGGGCGATACGCCCCATCAATCACTCCCATTCGCTGGCGGACGGTTCGCCGACCGGAGCGTCGAGAGTGAGCCGTGCGTTCTTGCGCATCAACGAAATAACGACAAATAGTGCGAGCGCTGTTCGCAGCGTCAGATAGGCCGGCCAACCCACACGAACCACGCGATCCATTGCACTCGCCCAGTGTCTCCCCTCTTGGGGTTGGCTCACTTCAAGCT
>JAHFDX010000595.1 GCA_023248785.1 Myxococcales bacterium | reverse complement strand
ATCGCTCCTTATGGCAGTCCGCGCGGCGCGCACCGAATCCATTGGATCGATCACCGTATTCGGCACTCGCTCCGCTGCAGTCGGTAAGAACTCGATCGTGCCCCCACGAACGGGACGACCGTCAGTCGCGCGAACGAATCCCGTAACGACACGGCGTTCGGTCATAAAGAAACTACGACCCACCTGCACATCATGATCCTGGTCGACCACGAGTTTCATCTTTTGGCGAGCTAGCCTCAAATCACGTGGAGAGATGAGGGCGTCGTACTCGCCACGCGGCAAGATCGCTTCAAAGCGTCCGTCTAAATTTGTAACAGCCTTTGTTTCATAATGAAGGCTTTGCGAAAAACCGACCTCCGGATCCGTTACGTACACCTTCGAGCTACGAATCCACACATCAGCCACAATCGGTCCGTCTTGGAAGAGCACGCGACCTCCCGCAAGAGCGGGCGTTGCGATGGCTGGAAAGGAGAACGCGTCAAAGGGTTGTCCCGCTTGTTTGAACACGGCGAGCTGAGGCACACCCTCCTCGTCTGTGGGGACCACCACAACCTCGGCGTTTGATAGCGCATCACCATCGAGCGGAACACGGTGCGAGAGAACCTCAACGTTGGCCGACGAACCATTGATCGCAACCTCGGCCGACAGCCTTCGACCCGATCGTCGATCACGCAGGTAGGCCCGTCCGTTCGAAAAACTCTGTCCCTCACGCGTTATTGCAAAGCGCGGGATGGAAATGCGTCCGCCCGTTGTTGGAGTCAGATCGACCTCGTCCAAAAGCACCCGCTCTACAGCCTCGCCACTGGTCGCAATGATCGCGCGAGCCGACTCGCGCACATCGACCGGAAAGGAATCAAATGGTGCATCCGGGAAAATCGAACGCGAATATTGACCCGGTGCGAGGACCGATTGAAACGAGGAGCCGGTGGTGCCGAACGGGCCTGGAAGACCCTCTCTCACGAGCACGGGTGTTGTCGTCACAGTGGGAGCGGCAATACCAAGCGCCTCCGCTTCATACAGTTGCCCGTCCGGCGCCGTGAGCAAAGCTCGGTAACTTGCCGAGGCCGGCACCGCCGTAAGGTCGGAACCATTTCCTAGATTCGTCCTTACGATCGACTGAGTAAGCGCAGTCGTGGGCACATACTGGCCTCGTAGCCGCGCCACGTGAGGAAGCTGAATGCACGGGGCTTGGGCGTCACATGAAACGCGCTTCGACTCGACCTCGTCGAACACGAACGTCGTGGAAGGTGCGAAAAATGACGACCGTGAAAGCGAAATGACGTAAACGAAATTTGTCAATGCGCGCGGGACCATGCACATATCTCGGGCGTTGCACGTGGCCGGGCTGAGCTCGATCGAATACGGCTGATACTTTTCACACGCCGATATGGAGCAACGATTTGTGGGCGCAATCGTCCCGTCCACCCGGTCAATCGGCGAACACGCCATCAGAAGAGCGAATGCAACACGCTTCATGACCCTCCATCACTTCGCTTGCCGGCGTCTGCTGCATCTCCGCCGTCGCCGGCATCCCCGCGTTGCGCGCTGTATTGCGGACAGCCCTCCAAACTGCCCGATGGATTCACAAACCAAGTCACTGAATCGCCGCCGGGCGGGTTTGGCGTATGGGGCGATGTGATGTTGAACGTGCGCGCCACGGAGAACTCGACGGTGTGGCACTTCGTTGCCTCGATGAGATCGCCTAGCGCAAAGTTCACGAAACGAACACCACCATCCACCGTTCCGACTTGAGGCAACTCATCTCCACCCAATACAGGGGTCGGCCTATCTACTGAATCAAAGTCAACGAACACCTTCCATTCGAAAGTCACATTGGGATCCACAAGTTCAACCGGAACCATGAATGTCGGCAGCGGTGGAACGATCACTTGCTCCGTTGGCGGAAACACCGAACCCTTCACGATCGTAGGTCGTATGGGCGGGTAGTACGGCAAATCCGCCGGCGGGTCCGCGAGAATGCAGGATTCCGTCGATACCAGGCCGGCTGCGCAAAGGACGAGTGCGCCCGCGCACGTCAAACGCGGCGACATGAAACGCGGTGACGGATGTGTCTTGGCTTTTTGATTCCTCTCACGCATCACTGAATTCGAAGGCCGAACGGCAACGCGTATTGAACTCGCTCGCCACGCGAAAAGGACAGCACCATACTAACAGGTGCAATCGTTTCTGGAACCGCCTGTTGGACAAATTGAATGAGGGCACTTGCGCGCGCTTGTTCAAGCGGAGAATCGTCTTCACCCGCAATCGCTTCCAGGAACGTGGGCTCGTCCACAAGCGCGCTCGCCGTCGCGCTTTCTGCGAGTGAAGCTCTCTCTCGTGCCCGAACAATTGCGTCGCGCAGACCTCCGATTCGGTCGATAAGCTTTCGCTCAAGGGCTTGCTGTCCCGAAAAGATCCGCCCCTCGGCCGATTCTTCGAGCTCGACGCGCGTCAGCTTCCCGGCCCTTCCCTCGATAATTCGTCGCAGGAACAAATCGTACACCTTGGTCATGCTCTCGCGAACACGTTCACGCGTTGGGTCGTCCCACTCCGAAAGCAATGACATATACGCAGCGCGAGAGCGCGCTCCTGGATTATTCGGTTTGGCGGCAAACGTTTCAGCGTGCATCCCGATACGCTCGATAGCTTTCCCCGCGCTGATCTTGCCACCAACCACGCCGATCGATCCCACGATACTGGACGGCTCCGCCACAATTTCATGGCCAGCAGACGCCAGATAATATCCGCCACTCGCCGCCATGCCGCCAACACTCACGATGAGAGGTTTTGCTGCGCGCAAGCGCATGAGCGCGCGCCAAATGATGTCACTTGCGAGGGCGCTTCCACCGGGCGAATCGATTCGTAAAACCACGGCCTTGACGTGTTCGTTGGTTCGCAATCGATCAATGATTTTTACGACGCGTTTTTCGCCAATGCCGGTGCCCGCACCCCGGTCGCTCGCAGCGATTGAGCCCGTCGCACGGAAAATGACAATCGGTGAAGAGCCACCTTCCTCGCCCGAAAGCGATCGCAGCAGTTGCTCGATCACGTCGCCTTCATCGGCC
>JAHFDX010000594.1 GCA_023248785.1 Myxococcales bacterium | reverse complement strand
ATATTCGTCAATGGCCCCTTGTTCATCGGGAAACGCATCCACGAGATTTTCTCGAAATGCATCTCGGTGGTTTGGGAAATCGATACGCAGTTCTGGGAACCAAAACTCGTCGTACACGTCGCCGAGCGATGCCCATTCAAGCTGCCCGCGTGACATGCGCTGCAAGAGACGCCCGAGCAATGCACGAGCGTCGACTTCGCCCACTGCGTGCACTCCCACGTCCCACACCCACTTGTGACGACGAAACGTGTGAGTGAAGCCACCCGGCTGATAATGCTGCTCAAGAATGAGAACGCGTTTGCCCATTTGCGCAAGCAATGAGGCCGTTGTGAGTCCACCCATCCCCGAACCGATAACGATGTAATCCCATTCGATGGCAGGCGATTTCGTCGAATAGCTGCGCTCGTTCTTGTTCTTCATGCACAGCCCGTCGGGTTAGAAAGCTCGAGGAGCAATCGCTTTGCGATATTCGGCCCGCCGCTCCGGACTGCGAAGCACTTCATAGGCTTCGTCGAGCAACTCGGCGACAACTTGCACGTCGTCTTGCATGGCACTTCGCTCTCCCTTACGGAAGCGACCCGGTTCGAACCACCGCCTTAGATCGACATATGCGCGCCGGACTTCGTGGCCTGTTGCCTCCAGCGGAATGCCCAGCAACGCAAAGTAATCGCCCTCTTCCACAAGTGCGCGACGCACGCGTACGCGCTCTGCGACCGCGACAATCGATTCTGCGCCGTCTGGTTTCCGAATGGCCACAACCTCGACCACCCCGAGCAGCTGCAACGCCACCATCACGCCGAGCGTCTCACGATCCACCTGAGTGGCATCGACTGCAATTGCTCCCGACACGAATCGATCCAACGCAGCACGTTCGTCTGTGGTGAGTTTCGCCTCCTCAAGAACTCCGTAGGCGGACCCCGGTCGCACTTCCGCAACGCCCTGTCCGTTCGCAAAATCCTGCGGATGCCCTCCCACGCGCCGAAACGCCTCGACCCATGTCGCTACGCCCGACCGCGAAGCCATCACATCGATGTCGTCTGCAATTTCTGCGGGTGGCTTTTCGCTTTGCGCAAGTTGCACCCGCAGGGGCGCCGCCACAATTCGCCCTAAGAGCCATTCGCAGTGCGCGCGAACGTCGTCTCGCCACTCCTCCGCGGCAAGTACTCCTTGGGAGACAAGTGCGAGCGCTGCATGGCGTCCGAAAGGTGGAACAGGAAATGCGAGGGCGCGGACGGCACTCTTTGCGATGGCGCCTGTCTCTGACAGAAAATCGACGAGACTCTCGCCAAGAACCGTTGAGCCTATGCGCGCGATGTCACCTTCGACAAGCTGCAGCCAACGTGTTCCTTCAGAGGCGCGCATGGTCCACGTCTCTGTTCGACGCCGAGCCATGGCGTTCGCAAGTTGGTGGCGTGCATCGATGGCGGTTGCCCACGTCATCTCCGGCGGATTGACGAGAGCCACCGTTTGCACAGGCTCTTTGCGGGTCGCTTGCGGTCCGTGCGATGCGACTTCATCGCCCTCGAAGAGCAGGGGCTGACTCAAGAGCTCGAGCAAGTCATCTGACAAAAGCGCCGCAGGTGCCTTGAGTGGCTCACCTTCCGCACTGGCCACACCGGCCACACCGGCCACAGCGGGCACATCCCGCGTGGCCCGCCGAGCCGCTGCACCGCGCGCGGAAAATGGAGCTGCTGCTTCAAGCGGGGACGAAGAGCGTGTGTCGCCCGTTGCGAGTGCCTTCAACTTGCGAACAAGGGCCAAAACATCACGCGGCTTGATGATGAACCCACTTGCACCTAGCAAAAATGCATCTTCGCGTCCTTGCACCGACCCATTGGGTTGGCCCACCACAACCACCTCCCAGTGCTGCAGCTCGGAGTCTCCTTGGATGTTTCGAAGGAGCGTGCGCGCACCCGGACTGTCCACGACGATGACGAGTGATGCAGAGCGTGTGCTGCGAAGCACGATCAATGCATCCGCTGTTTTTGCATCAAAGACCGAAAATCCTGCGTCTTTTAGCGGTTCGCTCAGCATCGTCACTGCATCGGGATCGTCGGACACAATGCCAACTACGCTTCGGGGAGACGTCATGATTTCGAACCCGAGCGCGGAAGTTTCCCAGCAATCCAGATCGCAGCGCGTGGCACGGCCCACGCTCCGAGTACAAGCCCGAAGATAAAAACCACCAGTGCCCATTCGCCAACCGTAAGATCCATGGCTACCGCTTTGCGCCCGATCGTGGCCGCCTGGTTCGACGAAGCGCTGGCTTGTCGATGCCGTTCACATCTGGACCCTGGCTCAGATAGTAACGCTTCGAGGATCGGCCAGTTGTTTCGGCAACGCGGACTCGCTCGCGCGTGGATTCGATGAATCGCGCTTGGCTGCGCAAGAGCGGCGATCCTTCGTGCGCTTCAATGCGCGTATAGGTTCCGCTACTCTGTAAGATCCAGGATTTGACGTTGTCGGCAATTTGCATTTGTAAAAGCTCGATGAGGCGCGCCTTGATACCGGCGTCTTCGATCGGAACAACGACTTCGACGCGCCGATGAAAATTCCGGGGCATCCAATCAGCGCTTCCGACAAGCACTTCATCTTTCCCGCCGTTTGTGAAATGAAAAATGCGGCTGTGCTCAAGAAAGCGATCGACAATCGCGCGCACCTCGATGCGATCGCTCACACCGTCGACCCCCGGGCGAAGACAGCAAATGCCTCGCACAAGCAAGGTGATCGAGACACCCGCGCGCGACGCACGATAGAGCGCCTCAATCACGTCGGCATCCACAAGCGAATTCATCTTCGCCACAATACGTGCCTGTCTGCCTGCGCGGGCATGCTCCGCCTCGCGCGCAATGAGGCCCAAAATGGCCTCGTGAAGACCGAGAGGTGCGACGAGCAATTTGTTCCACTTTGGAGGGGCGCTGTACCCCGTCAGCAGATTGAAGAGCGATGAAACGTCTTCGCAAACATCCGCCCGAGCCGTGAGCAACGACAAGTCCGTGTACAAGCGCGCGGTGGTGGGATTGTAGTTTCCCGTCGAAAGATGCGCGTACCGTCGCAACCGTCCCTT
>JAHFDX010000593.1 GCA_023248785.1 Myxococcales bacterium | reverse complement strand
CCAGCCACTTCTTTGCGTGCATTGCGAGAACGCGCCTTGCGAAAACGTGTGCCCGGTCAACGCGACGGTTCACAGTGCCGAAGGTCTAAACGAAATCGCGTACAACCGTTGCATCGGCACGCGCTACTGCGCGAACAACTGCCCCTACAAAGTGCGAAGGTTCAATTATCTAAACTGGCACAACGATGGCATTTGGAAGAACGAGAAGGACTTCCCCGAAACGCTTTCGATGCAACACAATCCGAACGTGAGCGTGCGTTTCCGGGGCGTGGTCGAAAAGTGCAGCTACTGCGTGCAACGCATTCAATCCGCCAAGATCAAAGCGAAGCGTGAATATCGCAAAGTCATCGACGGGGAAATCCGCGTGGCCTGCCAGCAAGCATGCCCTTCGGATGCGATCGAGTTCGGTGACCTGCTCGACAAGAACTCACGCGTGGCCCGCGCAGCTGAGAACGCCCGCAAGTACGCGCTTCTTGGTGAAATTGGCACCAAGCCTCGCACCACGTATCTCGGAAAGGTTCGCAACACGAACCCGGCGCTCGAGCAAGCACTAGGCGCAGTCGCACCGAAGCAGGAGCATCACTGATGGGCTACTACGCTCCAATCAAGGAACTTGACGAAGCGCACTTGGTCGCGCCGGGGTCAACGTTTACCGACGTTACTCACGACATTGCCCTTCCAA
Source organism: Myxococcales bacterium (assembly GCA_023248785.1). Taxonomy (GTDB): domain Bacteria; phylum Myxococcota_A; class Polyangia; order Polyangiales; family Polyangiaceae; genus JAHFDX01. The sequence continues at coordinate 2,388 of JAHFDX010000593.1, read as the reverse complement.
CCGAAACGCGGGCGCCCAAAGGGTGGTGGATCGCGTTTTTGCTCGCCGTCTCCGCGGTGGGGATGTTCGGCGGCAGCGTGGGCTACCTCTTCTATCGAGGTGTAGGTGTTTGGGGAAACAGCTCACCCACCTATTGGGCGTGGGACATCACGAACTTTGTGTGGTGGGTCGGCATCGGTCACGCGGGAACACTCATCTCCGCCGTTCTGTTTCTGTTTCGGCAAAAGTGGCGAACGGGCATCAATCGCTTCGCAGAGGCCATGACGATCTTCGCCGTCATTTGCGCGCTGATCTTCCCAGGCATCCATGTCGGAAGGCCGTGGCTTCTCTACTGGGTTTTTCCCCTGCCGAACCAGATGTCCATCTGGCCGAACTTCAAGAGCCCGCTTCTTTGGGATGTGTTTGCGGTCGGTACGTACTTTACGGTATCGCTGCTCTTTTGGTACGTCGGTCTCATCCCCGACTTGGCAACCCTGCGCGATCGCTCGACCAGCAAGTGGAGACAGCTCACCTACGGAGCATTGGCCCTTGGATGGCGCGGCTCGAATCGTCACTGGCAGAATTACGAACGCGCGTACATGATCTTGGCCGCGCTCTCGACGCCCCTCGTGCTCTCAGTGCACAGCGTTGTGTCGTTCGACTTCGCGACGTCGGTTATTCCGGGCTGGCACACCACGATCTTCCCACCGTACTTCGTCGCCGGCGCGGTTTTTTCGGGCTTTGCGATGGTCATGACGGTGCTCCTCATCGCACGCACCGTGTTCAAACTTCACCGCGTCGTGCTGATGCGCCACCTCGAGCTGATGAACAAGATCATGCTCGTGACGGGGATGCTTGTTGGTTACGCGTACGCGATGGAGTTCTTCATCGCCTGGTACTCGGGCAACGAATACGAGCGCTACGTGTTCGTCAACCGCGCGTTCGGTCCGTATGCGTGGGCGTATTGGACCATGGTCTCGTGCAATGTGCTCTCACCGCAGGTGTACTGGTTCAAGAGCATGCGGCGAAACATCCCGGTGATGTTCGTCGTGTCGATCCTGATCAACATCGGCATGTGGTTTGAGCGCTTCGTCATCATCGTGACGTCGCTCCACCGTGACTTTTTGCCCTCGGCCTGGGGCATGTTCTCTCCGACGGTCATCGATGTGACAACGTACGTCGGCACGATTGGCGTGTTCTTCAGCTTGTTCCTCCTCTTTATGCGGTGGGTGCCGATGGTCGCTATCGCGGAGGTCAAAGGAACAATGCCGCAAGCGGATCCACACGCCGATCACGACGACGCGCATGCACACGCGCTTCCCGCCGATCGAACATCGGGCCCGACGGGTGAGGAGGAGAGCGGCGCAATGGTTCCGGAGGGTGCAGCATGAGTGCTTCGACTTCGAAGCGAGTCTCTGTCGTACTGGCTGAGTTCAACACGGCGGCGGAAGTTATGCATGCCGCCGAAAAAGTGCGCGACGCCGGTTACACACACTGGGACACACACACACCGTTTCCGATCCACGGGATGGATCGCGCGATGGGGCTTGCCGATTCACGACTCGGGTGGATTGTTCTCGGGGGCGCCCTTACGGGACTCTCCGGTGCGTTCACGATGATGTGGTGGATGAACGGAGTCGACTATCCGACCGTCGTGGGTGGCAAACCGCCGTTTACTACGCCATCGATGGTTCCCATTCTCTTCGAGCTCACCGTTCTGCTTTCGTCATTTGCTGCGGTGTTTGGAATGCTCCATCTCAATCGACTCCCTCGCCATCACCATCCGGTGTTCGAGTCCGACAGATTCCGTGCGGCAACGGACGATAAGTTTTTCATCTCGATTGAGGCCGACGATCCAAAATTCCACGTTGAGCGCACAAGTTCGCTTCTTCAGGGAGCCCACGCGGCAGCGATCGAATTGATCGAAGAGGGTGCATCGTGAACCGCGCGCTGATCATGCTCTCGGGCGTCACCTTTTCCGGTATGGCGCTTCTGGCACTTGCCGGCTGTCGTGGCGACAGCAGCGAAGATGCGCCCGTTCATTTGGAGCGGAACATGATGCAGCAAGAACGGTATGACCCTCAGGGATACAGCCCGTTCTTTGCAGACCACCGAACGATGCGCGCACCCGTGGAAGGCACCGTTTCGCGTGAGCAGTACGAGGCAAATACGGAAATTTCAACGGGTCGAATGGCTGACGACGCGGGATATGTGCTCACGATCCCGGGGGAGATTTACGCGCGCCACGGAGGACCGGAGAAGACGGTTTTACGCGGGCAAGAGCGCTTTAATGTCTACTGCGCGCCCTGCCACAGCAAGACAGGTGACGGAAAAGGTGCTGTTGCCAAAGTGCCAAACGGGTTTCCACCCCTTCCACATTTTCGGGACGCGCGCTTGCGAGAGATGCCC
>JAHFDX010000592.1 GCA_023248785.1 Myxococcales bacterium | reverse complement strand
CGAAGCAAGGCCAAGGATCAGACTCGTGGACGGGCCGTGGTTCGTCGGCGCGCGAACAGGCCGAACGCATGGCGAAGGCACTCGAGAACGGCAATTTGCGAGAAGCACTTGAGGGGGCGCGTGCCGCGGAGAACGATCTCGCAGAAGCGCGCCGTGCCACGCGAGGTAAGCCCTGGGCCGCGGGCGATGCGGACCAACGGATCAGCGAGTCGATGCGAGGGCTCGAATCCGAACGCAACTGGGTCGAACGTGCCATCGATCAGGTTGAAAAACGCGCTACGGAGAAAAATCGGGATCCGCTTTCGAAACATGGCGGCAAAGAGGCAGGTCTTGCGAATCGAATGGGCAAGCTGGCAAAGACGAGCGAAGACGAAGGTACGCTTCCTGAAAATGCGCAACAGGCGTTACGAAACGCCGAGCAAAGGGCCGAAGGGGCGAAGCGATCGCTCGAGCGTGGTGAAATGCGTCGGGCACTCGATCAGGAGAAGCAGGCGCAGGAGCAGCTTGAGCGTGCGCGGGATTCGTTGCGCGACGATTCAAATCGTGGCGAATCCGGTCCAACAGGGAACGGGCAGTCTACCGGGCCTGTTCCGATCGACGGACCGGATAAGCACAAGGGCGCGGAGGAATTTTCGAAGCGTGTGATGCGTGGACTCGGCCAACCCGCTGGGGCAAAACTTCGTGACGCGGTGAAACGCTACGGTGAGGGACTACTGCGATGAGCGCGATTCGAAGATTGTTGGTGGTTGCGCTTCTTGTCGGCATAGATACGGCGGGCGTTTCGTCACAGGCGGACTTGGATGTCACTGCTGCACGCGCAAAACAAATCGCGTTTCACACGATTCGTCTGGAAACGGAGCAAGCACTAGTCGCTGTCGAGCAAGCGGACCGTGCCGACCCGCGCATCATGCAGGAAGAGGTGCGGCTTTCGATTTACCGCGGCGACTGTGACAGGGCAGCAAGGGTCGCTGCGTCGCCGCGTTATCCGTCAAACAACGACGAAGCGCTTGCTATGGCAAAAATTGCGACCTCGTGTGCTCGCATCATTGCAGGGGCTACGAGGCGAACGGATGAGGGCAGGGGGATCGAGATCATCTTTCAGGCACCATCCGACGAAGGGTTGTTTGAAGAGCTCGCGATGGTGATTGCACAGGCGCGTGAAGCGATTACCCAAGAGCTTGGCGTCGATTGGCCCCGTCCTACGCGGCTCCTCATCGTGCGCGATCAGCTTTCGCTGAGCGCATCGACGGGCTTACCGTACGAGGCAGCGCGTACTACTGGAACTGCTGGAATTGCGAAGTGGGGGCGTGTTGCCATGTTGTCCCCCGCCGCAAGTCCTCATGGCTTCGCGTGGCGCGATACGCTTGCGCACGAGCTCACGCACCTCGGCGTGACCCGCGCGACGATCGATCGCGCGCCGTTGTGGCTTCAGGAGGGTCTGGCGAAGCGTTTGGAAACGCGGTGGCGTGCACCGAAGCCTTTCGATGAGCGAAGCGCACCCGAAGATGCCGTATTGGTGGGGATAGACAAGAAAATTGATCTTCCGCTCGACAAGCTCGGACCGTCGCTTGCGATGCTACCGAGCGCGGAGCAAGCGGCTGTAGCGTATGCCGAAGTTGTCAGCTTCGTTGGTTACTATGCAGATCACGCTGCCGATGGCGCGTTGCGCAAGCTCCTTTCCGAACTTCAACTTCACGAAGTAGACGATGCGTTGCGCACAGCGAGCGGTAGCGATCTTGGGCAATGGGACAAGCAGTGGCGTGCGTGGCTCGCGCGCCGAATGCGTCCGGTGAAGGCGACGCCTCCTCCAAGAGGCGAAGGACTGTCTTCGTTCGATGCGGTTCGACTATCGGAACTGTTGCAAAAGCGCGGGCACCTGACGGCTGCGCTCGATGAACTCGATCGTCATCCGAAAGCGCATGAGCAGCCTTCCTACGCGCATGCGCGAGCGCGAGTGTTCGAGGCCCTTGCGCAATCGGAAAAGGCGTGGTCGGCCGTCGCGGATCCTAGGGCCATCTTGCACGACTTTGGCCCGTGGTGGGCAACGCGGGCCCGTCTTGCGACGAACCAGGAGGTTGCAAACACGTCGTTCGATATGGCGCGGGGCCATAACCCGCTGGACTTCGAAACCGCCTGTGAAGTGAATAAAGGTACGAACGCGACTGAAGCGCAACGAAAAAAGCCGCTCTGCCAGTGCGCCATCGCGCGGGGTGAACCCTCGACGGAGCCTTAGTTAGGGGCCTTATTTTCAGGCACTGGCGCGTGCATGTGTGCGCGTGCGGGGGTTTAGGCGATTCGGCGCACTTGTTGTCGGTGGTTGCGATACGATTATTGGCCACCGCACGCGCATGAAGACTTTCGCGACGTTTGCCGCAGCTCAAGTGATTCGCATGCTCCCGCGCGCGCGCATCAGCCACGCTGTCGGACAGTTGGCAGAGCAAGCATGGCCGTCATGGCTCGGACGGCGCGTCATCGATACGTATAGCCGCATCTACGGGGTCGATCGCTCGGAATGCGAAGAAGACGAGTGGGCGAGCTTCGACGCATTTTTTACCCGAAAATTGCGCGCCGGGATTCATCACGTTGTGGTCGACCGAGCCATGGCGGTTTCGCCGGCCGACGGTCGACTTGAGGATTTTGGTGACATCACTACCGACGCTCGGTTTCGGGTGAAGGGCAACGAGTATCGCGTGGTTGATTTAGTGGGCGCGGCGAGGGCTGCCGGACACTTCGAAGGGGGGCAGGCATGCGTCGTATATTTGTCCCCACGCGACTATCACCGCGTGCACTCCCCGGTTTCTGGGCGATTGGTCACGATTCGGTCCCTCGCGGGCGACTGTTTCCCCGTGAACGACATTGGAATGCAGCACGTGCCTGGGCTGTTCGTGCGCAACCGTAGGGTCTGCTTTGAAATTGAGACCAAGGTCCATGGCAAGACCACCCGCGTTGCTGTCATCATGGTGGTGGCCATGATTGTGGGGCGCATTACTGCCGACGTGATGTCGCATGTTGACGTGCCGCTGGGCGAGCATGTCGTTTCGCATGAGATCGAAAAGGGAAGTCAGCTCGGCGTAT
>JAHFDX010000051.1:8069-12159 GCA_023248785.1 Myxococcales bacterium | reverse complement strand
GCAGGTGATGAGCGGTGGAGAGCAACAGCGTGTTGCTATTGCACGCGCCATCGTCGGCGAGCCTGCACTTTTGCTTGCGGACGAACCAACCGGGAACCTCGATCCGCAGCTGGCTATCGACATTCTCGGACTCTTCGAAGAGATCCACGAAACGGGAACCACCGTGATTTTTGCCACGCACGATCGCACCTTGCTCGAGGTGCGACCTCGTCGTGTGGTCGTGCTCGACGAGGGCAAAGCGGTGGATGTTCCCGATGGGATCGCCGCGGAGAGTCCTGGCGTTTACTCGATTCTTCCGAACTAACGAGGCACTCCATGTTTTCTGCAGCCACGACTCGACGTGCTCGCCGCGGCATGCTGCGCGAATGGCGCCTACACGCACTCAGCGTATTTTCACTCGCCGTTGCGTTCGTATGCTTGGGTGCAGCCCTGCTTGTGGTGACGAATCTACGTTCAATGGAGGAGCGTTGGGCGCATGCGGGGCGCGCCTCCGTCTACTTACGCGACGGGGTCACGACAGAAGAGATCGAGAGCGCAACGAAGGCCCTGTCCGCCACATCTGGCATTGTTTCAGTTCGGTACGTATCTGCACAGCAGGCACGTGCAGACTTTGCGACTCGCATGGGCGAACAGCGATCACCTCTCGCCGCGCTCCCCACAGAAGCGTTTCCCTCCACGCTGGAGCTCGAAGTATCTCCCGACCTGAACGAGCGTGACCTTGGGGAAGTCGCTGCGAAACTTCGCTTGTTGCCCATCGTCGAAGACGTCGAAACCTATCAAACGTGGACCACCCGCCTCGCTCGCGTAATTCGCGGTGGTGTCGCAGCATCTGCGCTCCTTGCCGTAGTCGTACTCGGAGCCGTGCTCGCGGTCGTCGGTTCGACCATTCGCCTTGCACTCCAACGAAGGCGCACCGAGGTCGAAGTATTGCGACTTGTCGGTGCAACGGATCGATTCGTCAAAAGCCCATTTATCCTTGAAGGAAGCATTCAGGGAGCACTCGGTGCGATCGGTGCCGTTGGGCTTCTTGCGCTGCTTTTCATCATCGTGCGCGCGCGACTAGACCAAGAGTTCGTCCATTTGCTGGGCGTTCAGCCAGCCTTCTTGCCCTGGTACGCCATCTTTGGACTCATCGCGACAGGAGCCTCTCTCGGAGCGACAGCAGCGCACGGTAGCTTGCGCAAGTTGGTCACCTTATGAAATTGTCGCTGAGAAGCTTGGGAGCACTGATCGGCATTGTGTTCGCCCTGCATCGACCCTCCGATGCGGCTCCGCTTCAGGCTGGCGATGGCAACTCACCTGGGGGTGCACTGGCTGCGCTTGACCGCAAAGTGTCTGATCTTGACGCGGAAGAACAAACGGCGCGCAAAGAATTGGGGCGGCTTGAAACCGATCTCGCAGATACGCACAAGCGAGTCGTACGAAGAGGGCGCGCGTTTGTACGGCTCACCCGCGCCGGCCTACTGCCCGTAGGCACAGGGTTTGATGGGCTTGTGCAACACGCGATGCAGGTGGAGTTGATGCAGCGCGCGGTATTGCATGACATCGAGGCCGAGCAGAAGATTCGTTCGCGAGCCGCCACCATTGCGATTCAACTGGAGAAAACGTCGAAAGAACGCGGTATTCTTGCAGCTCAACGAAGCGCGACCGACGCCGCACGACTCGCGATGGACGACGAAGCAGACCGCCAAGTGGCATTCGATCGGGCCTTCGAATCCTCGACGGGGTCGGGCGACTACGTGGCTGTCTATGGAAGCCAAAATGACAAACCTTCCAGCGGTCACGACGCGGGCTTTGCGTCGATGAAAGGTCGACTGTTGTTTCCTGTCGTTGGCCGTGCCGAAGTGCGCCCTGGCCGGCGAGAAGGCGCCGACGGTCCCGGACTCGAAGTGCGCGCGCCCACCGGTTCAGTCGTACGCACGGTGTTTGCGGGGCGCGTTGCGTTTGCCGATCGTTATGGCCCTTACGGTCGTATCGTGATCGTCGACCACGGAGACCACTACTACACAGTGAGCGGTAACCTCGGTTCAACCGACGCGCATGTCGGCCAAGAACTGACAAGCGGCGATCGCATCGGCACAGTGGGCGACGACGGCCAGGGGCCCATGCTCTACTTCGAGGTGCGCCACCGCTCGCGCACTGTTCCACCGGGCCCTTGGCTCGGTCTATTGCAATAAATACACCTTTTCAAGTTACAAATAACGCGTCTTGCGAATGACTGCCATCACCTCTTCGTCAGAGAGGATGTGGTCTGTCGCTTTCGCAGCCTGAAGGATTGCGGCTACGAGCGCATCATCGGACTCGATACCGCGCTGTTTCAGCCAGTAACTTACGTTCGATGCACCGCTCATGAAGCCGATGCAGATTTCCTGCTGCCGACCGAACATTCCCGCGGGCACACCGCTGTAGATGCGATCGGCAAGCCAGTGATCACCCTTTGCCATTGCTTTGATGATGGCCGACGCATGCACACCCGTTGCCGTGCGGAAGGCGTCGCGACCCACGAGCGGATAATTGATAGGCACCGGCCACTGAATGGATTCGGCTGCCGTCTTGCAATATTCGAGCAGGCGCGTCAGATCGCGACCCTCCTCCAGCTGCCCAAGCAACTTCAGGTTGAGCAGGATGAGTTCCATCGCAGCATTTCCCACCCGCTCACCGATTCCAAGCGCAGTGCCATGAACGCGATCGGCCCCATATTCAAGGGCCCATAACGCGTTCTCCAGGGCAAGCCCGCGATCGTTGTGGCCGTGCCAATCGATCCCCACATCGGCGCCGGTGCCCGCGATCACGTTGCGCGTGAATTGAATCAAGTTGTGCACGCCGTCCGGAGTGGCATGGCCGACAGTGTCGCTCAAGCAAAGACGCGCGGCTCCGTGATCAATGGCGGCTCGAAACAGCGTCGTCAACACATCAGGGCGCGAGCGCGTCGTATCTTCGGTGACATAACAAACGGCAAGCCCGTTCTTGACCGCGACATCGATGGCTTCTGCGCTTCGTTTGGCAATGAGCGCAAGGTCCCACTCTTCCGTGTATTGTCGAATCGGACTCGACCCAATGAAGGCATACACCTCGATCGTTATGCCTGCCCGCTGCGAAACCTCAATCATGGGCGTGATGTCACTGACCACGGTGCGACCTGCGCAAGCCACTTTGAGTTTCATTTTGCACGAAGCAATCTCTTGGCAAATACGCAGGCAGTCTTCGAACGCGCGCGCAGAGCTGCCCGGCAGACCAATCTCAGCCTCGTCGATCCCCAGTGATTCCATTAAATGGATCAGTTTGAGTTGCGAGTCGATGCCCGGATCGCGCGCGGACGGATTCTGCAAACCATCGCGCAGAGTTTCGTCAAAGAGCGTAAACTCCCGGGGCATGACGCGCCCCTTCCTGTTGACTTCGTTCCAATCGAAGATGAAGTCAGTTGCGCTGAGCGCTTCGGGGTTCGGCAACGCCATACATCGATTATAGCGCCCGTAGGCGAGAGGCATCATGTCGACAGCAAGCTTGATCCGCGACGCACAACTTCAGGTGGTTCTTCCTGGCACACGGGCAAGCTTTCGCAGGCGCGTCATTGACGCAATGCGTTCCATCGCCCCCTCGTCTGGAGCTTTCGCGTTTTTCGGCAAAGAAGACTCGCGCACATACGGCGATTCCACACGGTTTGTGGATGGAATCGTGGCAGCTGTAACCAATGGTCACCGGTCTTCTTTATCGACGGCGTTCGGCTTCCATCCGAAGAGCGTCGTCAACACCACGCGGCGCGCGTACGCGGATGCCGAGCTCTACCCACCGGGAGAGCGCGACCAACTCACATATTATCGCGATCACTCGGTTCCGGCAGGACACGTTAAGGCCGCACTCGTTTTCTTGCACGAAGGCGGGATCTTGTTCGGTTTGGGTGGGCTTGAACGCAGGGTCAACGAGCCGGACTTTTCGAGCGAAGAAATTCAGGCCCTCGAGGACCTCGGTGCGTTCATCGTCGCAGGCGCGCGTTCGCACTTGCAGTACGCTGAGCTCGCAAAGGAAGGCTCGGCTCTCAGGGCCCTTAGTCGCGGGGCCGGGGTCCTCGCCGTCGTCGACCGCGAGCGTC
>JAHFDX010000051.1:0-8059 GCA_023248785.1 Myxococcales bacterium | reverse complement strand
GCATCGAGTGGGACACGGACATCGCGCCGGTCATGGATGCTCTCGCAAACGCAGCGGAAGCGGCGTTAGCTGCACGCCAACGCGGCGAAGCCCTTCCCACGCCTCCCAGGCTTAATCTCGGCACGGTCACGGGCATCGCAAAAATTGATGGTGATCCAGTGTTCGGTGGTGCGCGCTGCGCGGTGCTTCGCATCGAACAACCACAGCCTCAAAAGCAACCTTCCATCGAAGGCCTCTCACGGCGCGAGCGCGAAATTGCGCGGCTTCTTGTTGCAGGATACAGCGGCGTAAACGTGGCTGCGATCTCGGGCCTCAGCGAAAATACGGTGCGCACGTACGTGCGACGCTTGTATGCAAAACTCGGCGTTTCAAACCGCGCCGACCTCGTTCGTAAACTCATTGCGCCAGATCCCACATCGGTTCATCCGTCTTCGCAACTGGCTCCTCCGCCCGACTCATCGCTCCTGAACGGCGATGACACGCTCGATTGATAGCCCCATGACGTTGCGTCTCGCGCCGCTCACTATGGATCATCTCGACCACGTGATGAGCTGGGTCAACGATCACGAGGTGCTTCATTACTTTGCCAATCGACAAGCATCGATCACGCGCGACGAAGAAGCTCGATACCTGCAAGGGCTCATCACCTCGAAGACCGACCGCGCCTATTCCATCTTCTCCGGCGATGACTACATCGGGCAGTGCAGTATCAATCAAATCTACTGGCCGGCGAAAAACGGACGTCTCTTCATTGTCATTCGTCCGCAAGCGCAAGGCCAAGGGCACGGATCTGAGGCGGTTTCAGCGCTCCTTGACCTGGCGTGGCGGGAGCTCCATCTACACAAGATTTGGCTCATCGTTCGTCGGGAAAATCGCAATGCCCAAGCGATGTACTTAAAACTCGGATTCGATTTTGAAGGCGTCCTCCTCGATGAGTATCGCGTCGGCAACACGTACTTCGACATGGTTCGGATGGCGATCCGAAACCCAAACCCGGACGTTGCCTGACGATCAGTTATCTGCGTTCGACTCTTCGGCGCCGTAGAGCTTCTCAGCAATCGCAAACGTTTCGCCTTCCAATTTCTGGTACGCGTCACGGAGTAATGCAAGATCGCTCTGGTTATCGATCATGGCACGCAGCGTTTTTACCGCTTCCTTCGTACGCTCGATCGCTTCCGGATCTACGAGGTTTGCATAGCCCTCAAGGGCCTGCTCGGTTGTGTACAGCAGCGTTTCCGCTTGGTTGCGAAGTTCAGCCATCTCGCGGCGAATTTCGTCGGCAAACTTGAACCGTTCTGCCTCTGAAACGAGCCGTGCAACGTCGTCTTGCGTAAGACCGCTGGCAGGGGCCACTTTGATCGTTTGCGCACGCGACGTGGCGACATCTCTCGCTTCAACCGAAACAACGCCATTCGCGTCGATCTTGAACGTAACTAGAATCTTTGGGACTCCGCGCGGTGCGGGAGGGATGCCGGTCAATTCAAAACGGGCAAGGCTGCGATTGTCGGCCGCCATGCGTCGTTCGCCTTGAAGCACGTGAACAGGGACGAAGGGCTGATTGTCGATGCTCGTCGTAAACTCCATCGAGCGTTCTGTTGGCACGGTTGTATTGCGCGGGATCACGACGGTAAACACGCCGCCTCCCGTCTCCACTCCGAGCGACAACGGCGTCACGTCGAGAAGCAAAACCTCCACGTCGCCATCACCCGACAACGCGGCCGCCTGAAGCGCGGCCCCCGCCGCGACGACTTCATCCGGGTTCACGCCCTTGTGCGGATCGACGCCAAAGAAATTCTTTACCGCTTGCTGCACAGCGGGCATCCGCGTCATGCCGCCCACGAGGATCACGTTCGTGATGTCCGTCGTCGCAAGCTTTGAGTCTTCAATGGCTTTTCGACAGGGTTCCAGCGTTCGCTCGACCAATTCGGTCGTAAGAAGTTCAAGCTCTGAACGCGTCAGCGTTCGAACGAGGTGCAGAGGCTCGTTTTTCGAATTGGTCGCAACGAACGGAAGATTAATTTCCGTTTCGAGGGACGACGACAGTTCGTGCTTGGCCTTCTCCGCGGCTTCACGAATGCGCTGCAGCGCCATGCGATCTTTGCGCAAATCAATCTGGTGATTCGTCTCGAAGTCCGCAATGAGCTTATCCATCACGGCCTGATCGAAGTCTTCTCCCCCGAGGTGCGTGTCGCCATTGGTCGCCTTGACGCTGAACACGCCGTTGGCAATCTCGAGAATCGAAATATCGAACGTGCCTCCGCCGAGATCGTAGACCGCGATGCGTTCGGTCGTTTTCTTTTCGAGACCGTACGCGAGTGCGGCCGCCGTCGGCTCGTTGATGATGCGCTTGACGTCGAGTCCGGCAATGCGGCCGGCGTCTTTTGTGGCTTGGCGCTGTGCGTCGTCGAAATATGCGGGAACTGTGATCACCGCCTCCGTCACGGATTCGCCAAGATAGGCCTCTGCGATATCGCGCATGCGCTGCAAGACCATCGCGCTAATTTCCGGCGGGGAGTAGTCGCGCCCACCCACCGTGACCCACGCGTCACCATTCGATGCTTCGAAAACGCGGTACGCCACCGAGCGCCCTTGGCGCTTTACTTCTTCCGAAGCGAACTTGGCGCCCATCAGTCGCTTGACCGCGGCGACGGTATTGGTCGCGTTGGTAACGGCTTGACGCTTGGCCGCTTGGCCCACAAGTCTTTCACCCGTTGCGGTGAACCCCACCACCGAAGGTGTGGTGCGAGCACCTTCCGTATTCGGGATGATGCGAACGTCGACCTTTCCGGCCGCGGCGGGTTCAACCAACGCGACACACGAATTCGTCGTTCCTAAATCGATACCGATGACTCTCCCCATGCCATCCCGTTAGCCGTTCGGCGGCTTGGCCACGACGACCATTGCCGCGCGAATCAACCGCTCCCCATGAAGGTATCCTGGGTGGACTTCTGCGACCACTGTTCCGGGGGCATGGTCGATCGTCTCAACCTGCTGAATGGCCTCGTGAACTTGGGGGTTGAAGGCTTGTCCCACCGACGCAACTTTTTGAATGCCAATACGCAACAATGCGTCGCCAAACTGACGCAGCACCATAGACAAGCCATCGCCTACGGCCTTGATATCGGTCGCATGTTGTGCGCTTTGCAGCGCACGCTCCAAATTATCGAACACCGGGAGCAACTCCCGAAGGGCATCGGTTTGGCCGGCTTTGCGCGCGTCTTCCACATCGCGGCGTGCGCGCTTTCGAAAATTGTCGAAATCTGCCGCCATTCGAAGAAGCTGGTCCTTGTATTTTGCAGCTTCTGCACGTGCGTCTGCGACCGGGTCTTGCGCGGTCTCGGCCTCTGCATCCACCACCGATTGGCTCGAGCTGCCAGAGGATTTGGCTACGTCGGCCATATCATGCGCCGTATCCAAGGAACCGGAGGAGTCACCTGGTTCGTCGGCCGGTGACACGTGCCCGTTTGTGTTGTCGCCGCTCATGCACGCCGACCATAAGCAGCTCGTCCTGCGATCGCAAGCTGCAAGGGTCATCATGGGCCACCCTGGCAGCAAATTCGGCACATTCAGGCACCGAATTACGGTCCCGAACGGGGTTGCCCAACGGTGGTTCCGAAAGCGGATTCGACAAAAGGCGCCGAGCGAGACCTGTAACGCGGAGGACTTGCGGGGGAGGGTGCGGTTACAGGCTCGCTCGGCTGCGGACCAGGGGGAGGTCATTCAACATAACGACCCGCGGCCACGCTTATTCCCACCATTCGTTGCCACCCTTCGCGAATCCTTGGTCGCATCTACGCCCGCGCGGTTACTTGTTGGGAGGGGTGGGTGGCGTTCCTTGCGGGATCGGCAGCGTCTTGGCGCGTTCTAAGCACGGACCCACCTGATCGCATGGGAGGCAAAAACAACGATTGGCTTCATTGAGCGCTTCTTGGCGCAAGAACCCGAGCTCGTAACAGTCTTTGTTCGGAATGTTCTTCTTGCATGAGTCGCGTCGCGCCAAACATGTGGAAATCATGGGAGACGATTTGTAACTCGGATCGATCGATTGTGCGGTCGCTTCGACGCAGCGGCTGTTGTCCTCGCGGCACGTGAGCGAACCGTAGCACTTGGTCATTCCTTCGAGATATTCCGCGCGGAAATCTTGATACTCCACGTTGCATCGCGCGTAACACGAACTGTCGGCGGTTCCGCAACTCATCGCCTGCGAACAAGACGCCTGGCAATAGCGTGTCGTCGGAGTTGACACTTGGTTCGGATCGCCGCCGCATCCCGGGCCGCCGGACCCAGGTGGAGAACCACCTGGTTGCTGGGTATTGACTGTCGACTCGTTGCCATCCCCGTCGCTCGAAGCGCTGCCATGACCCCCGCGCTTACCCCTTTTCCCCGAAGACGGTCTGGACTCATCGATGCTGCTCATATCGCCATTCGCATCGTTCCATCCCGATCCGCTACACGCTGATCCAAGCACACTCACGATTGCCAACGTCGCCCATTTCTTCATCGCCCGCCTCCTCGCTTGCCTCTGCCGTCTCGAACGTCGCGCTTGGCGATGGCATGAAGACGTGCGCCGACATGAGACGCAGCAGTAATTCGCACGAGATTGGACACGCTCACCGTCATCACAAAATCCGGCTACGTTGCGCGATTAATGTACGAAGCTGACCTTAATCCCGCGCAAGCCGAAGCCGTAGCGCAGCTCTTCGGTCCCGTATTGGTTTTCGCGGGCGCGGGCAGCGGAAAGACACGTGTCATCACGTACCGCGTTGCCAATCTCATTGCGAAGGGGGGCGTAGCGCCCGAACGCATCCTCGCAGTTACATTTACGAACAAGGCGGCACGCGAGATGCGTGAACGCATTCATCGGCTCGTCGGAGGCTCCACAGCCGAACGAATTGTCGTTGGCACCTTTCACGCAACGTGCGCGCGCCTTCTTCGAAGCGACGCAAGCGGCGTAGGGCTCACGCCCAATTTCGTTATTTATGACACCAGCGATCAGAAGGCGCTGATGACGCGCGCCATCCGCGAAAAGGGGTACGACGAGAAGCGCTTTGCGCCAAGACAGGTACTCGGATGGATCGGTGATCAAAAGCAAAAGGGTCTAGGGCCGGACGGGGCTCCCGAGGAAAACGCATGGCACCCCGCGTACCGCGAGTTGTACGTCCAGTATGAGCGGCAACTTCGCGCCTGCAACGCTGTCGACTTTGATGACCTCATCTTGCTTGTGATGCGCCTGCTCGAAGACCCCACGAATCCCGTCGGCCAACAAATTCGTAACAGATACGACTCTATTTTGGTCGACGAATTTCAAGACACAAACGTCACGCAGTACCGGCTCATCCGCGAGCTGTCGTCAGCCCATCGCAACCTTTGCGTCGTGGGTGATGACGACCAATCGATCTATCGATGGCGTGGTGCTGACATTCGCAACATTCGCGGCTTTCGCAACGACTTTCCGGACGCACGCGTCATCAAGCTGGAGCAGAACTATCGGTCGTCCGGGGTCATCGTTCGCGCGGCTACGGAAGTGATTTCGCGCGGGCATGGTCGCGAAGACAAACGACTGTGGACTGCAAACCCGGAAGGAGATCTCATCGAGGTGGTCGCATGCCAAGGCGAACGGCAGGAAGCAGCCTTTGTGGTCGCATGCGCGAATCAAGCCATCGACGCGGGAGTGAGCCTTTCCGACGTGGCCGTTTTCTATCGCGTGAATGCGCAATCGCGCGTGCTTGAAGAAGCCCTGCGCGCGGCACGCATTTCATACCAGATCATTGGGGGCATGAAGTTCTTCGAACGCGCGGAAGTCAAAGACGCGCTTTCGTATCTGCGTGCAATTGACAATCCAAAAAGTGATCTCGATGTGTTGCGAATAATCAATACACCCGCGCGCGGTATTGGATCTACAACGCTCGACAAGATCACAACCCACGCCGCATTTCGCGGCATCACTGTGACCGACGCACTTATGGATCTCGATGCGATCAAAGACCTTGCAAACGCGGCGCGCAAGAGGGTCGATGTGTTTACGAACCTGATGGACGACCTACGCACGCAATCGGCCCATGCGAGTCCGAGTCAATTGCTCGAAGAGGTGCTCCAAAAATCGGGAACCCTCGCAGGCCTTCGCCAAGAAAACACGGCCGAGGCCGATGCTCGCCTTGAAAATCTCCTGGAACTCGGAGGTTCGCTCACGGACTACGAAACCGAAGCCCTGTCCGCGGGCGAGGTGCCGACGCTCGCTGGGTTTCTCGAGCGTGTATCGCTCGTCTCCGATGTCGACACCATACAGGATGCGGCGCGCATCACCCTGATGACGGTGCACGCAGCAAAGGGTCTCGAATTTGAACTCGTACTCCTCACGGGCATGGAGGAGGACATGTTCCCCTACCGAGGCATGGACGGACGCGACGCGGACGACCTCGAGGAGGAACGGCGCCTGGCCTACGTCGCCATCACCCGCGCGAAAAAGAAGCTCTACGTGACACATGTTTCGGCGCGGCAGATCTTCGGCACGACCCGGTGGGGAACGCCGAGTCGGTTCTTGGCGGACTTGCCGGGTGATTGCGTTGTGCTTCGATCCCTCATGACGCCCACGTACGAAATACGAAATGTGAAACAAGCAAGCGCCGCCCCGCCTCCGCGTGACGTGCCGATCGATGAAGAGCGGTTCGTCGACCGTTCCTTCTTCGACGACGCAACCGAGCCCGCCTTGCATGCGTTGGCGCGTGGCATGCGCGTTCTGCATGATCGATTTGGCGAAGGGCACGTGCTTCGAGTCAACGAAGGAGCGGACCCAAGCGTGGTGGCGCATTTTCCCGGATGGGGAGACAAGCAGATTCTGGCCCGATTTCTTAAGTGGTAGGCCTTCGGAACACGACGGGCTCGTTCTCGGCGACCTCTTCGATTACGCGCGTTTGAGCAAGCCGCGCAAAACGACCTGGTACTCGTTGACCTGAAACCCTTTGAGCGAGTCGACATTCGAAACCCGCAACGAGTTCCAATCAACGTCGTGAATGGTGCCCGTTGCTTCGTCGATAAAATGATGATGCCGGTCGATCTTCGGATCGAACACGGTGCGACCTTCCGAAAGCACAAGTTCCCGCAAAAGCCGTGCCTCCACGAACGCGTTCAACGTGTTGTAGACAGTGGCGCGCGACACCATGGGAAATCGCTTTTTTACGCGTTCCCACACCTGATCTGCAGAAGGATGTTCGTCCGTAAAAAGGACGTACTCGCCGATCGCCACACGCTGGGCCGAAGGCTGGATGCCCGCGGCTCGGAGCTTCGTGACAACGGTTGCGACGCTATCGACTTTCACAAAATTTAGATTAAGTCTAAATTTGGAAATGTCAACCTCGTCGCCTCCGCCGAAGAAAAGAAAGGCTTGCCGCAAGGATGAGCGCCGTTGGGGCCACGGCGGGAGTCCCGAGCCGCAAGCTTGGCTTGGGTATGCTCGAACATGCGCATCCCCCCGTCCGATGCCGGCGCGGGCAATGTCGGATCGGTGCTTGTATCGCATTCGACGCGAACAGCGCGCGCATCCGCACTAATTGCTCAAGTCCCTGCAACGTATCGGGCCTAACGCTCGGTTTGTCCTCGCGATGACGGATCCAGACGAACTTGAGTCGTGTCCTCGCGTTCGAGGATCGTGTCCGAGGGAGCATCGGCCCCCACTTGCGTCGCCTCCACTTCTTCATCGGCCAGTGTATCCATCCACGGACGCACGCCCACGTCCGTGGGCTCGGGAAGTGGGTGAGCTTCGGTGTTCTTCAAAGGTGGATGCGACTGCGACGATGGCGGAGGAACCGATTTGTCGCGCACCCGATCACGCACCCGATCACGCAATCCAAGAATCGCGTCGCGAAACTCAAGCGCCGAATGAAATCGGTTCTCTTTCAATTTGGCCATGGCACGCGCAAGTACGTCGTCGAACCCAAGAGGCAACGCGGGCCGCAATCGCCGTACAGACATCGGTTCCTTGCTCACGATTTCCATGAGCAATGCGTTGTAGTTGTTGGCGGAAAAGGGGCGCCTCCCCGTCAACATTTCATAAAACATAACC
>JAHFDX010000591.1 GCA_023248785.1 Myxococcales bacterium | reverse complement strand
CCAAGCAATCTGAACAATCCTGCCGACAAAGAAATGGTGAGCTACGGCGGATGGCTCGTTCCGAAAGTGGTCGATACAACGACTGTTCTGACGGCGTGCCATAGCCCCGTTCGCGCATATGACCTTACGGGCGATAAGGGTGGTCCGTGCGGAAAAATCGGTGACAAGCTTCGCGTTGGCGATATCCGAAAGAACATGATCTTCTTCTGGTCGTACGAGTCGCGCGCTCCCTGGGGCGGCGTCGCGAATTGGAACGGAGATCCAACGTCGGGCCAGATTTTCGGTGGCGCGGCGGAGATCATGGATCGATCGGCTCGCCGAGCCGCAGCGATGCAGCGCGATATCATCCAGCTTTCGCTGGGTGACGTCACGCTTGACGACATTGTGCAAGGCGTTCCGGCTGAGCGTTATGTCGAGGGTTTGAAGAAGCCAACTGCACCCGCCATGCTGCAATCGGCAGACCAGCAGCTCGCGGCGCAAAGAGGCATCAACCTCGACCACGTGCGCGAACAGACTGGGATCGAGCAGGTGAGCGGGTCCACGCCTCTGGAGCAAACACTTGCGCACCTCAAAGCAACGCGACAACTATCGCAAGCTCCTTCCGATACGACGATGCAACAGGCGGAGTTTGATTCACTTGTCGACAAGCTGAAGGGCACTCCCTACGAAGCGCAGTTGGTTGACACGAGCTGGATGCGATCCGCGCTTGGGGTCAATCCGTCGTCGTCCGCGATGGACGGAATCCGCGCGCACGCGTCTCCTTTGAAGGGCATGGACGGAACGCGCCTTGCGGCAACGAACCAATACATGAACTCGGCGTTCGCGGCGAAAGGCGCGTGTTTTACGGGCAACGGAGCGAGCGAAACGGGAAGCCTTTATCTCAACTCACTCGCTGGATACTTCCAAAAAAAGTATGGCTCGCTCGATGCCGTGGCTCGCGGTGAGAAGATCTACGAGGATCTTTGGAAAGAAGCTGTCAAGGGTATTGGCCTCCACGAGATTGGTCACTCGCTTGGCATGTTCCACAATTTTGCTTCGTCGTGGGACTCGCTGAATTACAACCCGCAGTACTGGCAGCTTCGAACAAACGAAGGCAAGGCGTGGGATCGATGCAGCCGCCCTCGAACGGGTGACGATGACACATGCCTTGGACCTCGTTACAATGACGGTTACACAAGCGACGAACTCGGTCTTGCGGGCGAATCCCGTCCTGGGATCGATTACTTCGCCAACACCTCCACGATGGAGTACCAAGCCGAACGCTTGGGTGAGACCGTGGGTATCGGCACGTACGATCTTCACACGATGAAGACCCTCTATGGCCGCGTGATCGAGACGGTGGACGACAACATCGATTCGAAGACCGCTCCTGGTCTCGCATGGAAGACACTTTCGCAGCTGATCCCCGAAGACATCGTTGGGGGCTCATACTCGCACTACACGACAACGGCGCGTACTTTCCGAGTGTTCGATGCCGCGCGTGATTGCCGCGCAGCGACTTCCGAAGAAAAAACGACGGCAAATTGGCGTGTGGTTCACAACAAGGTGTGTGCGCCTCCACCAAAGGATCACGTGGCATGGAACGATACGAAGGAAGTAGCCCCAGTGTCTGCTGCCTACGCGTGGTCCAGCGCTGTGAGGCCGTACGGGTGGATTCGTAACGGAAGCGATTACACTACACGTTACCGCTGGATGTATCGCTTCGGACAGACGTTCAACTCGTATGTTCACACCGACGCAATGGACATGGGTGCAGACCCCTATGAGTCTGTGGTCAACACAGGCCGCAAATTCGACCTGTCGTATCCATGGGCATACTTCCGTCGTCACCGCCGAGAGTTCGATTACCGCATGGTGGCGGGGGCTACCGCAGGCGATACGTTCGAGTCGCTTCGTTCCGTGCACTGGGAGCTTGCCACAACGCTCGCTCGCGCAGGGCTCGGGCAGACCCAGAGTGACGATGGCCTAAAGCCGCATGCGTTGGCGGATGCAAAACTCTTCGAGATCTTCTCGCGAATCATCCTGCTTCCGCAGCCGGGTGAGTTCAAGGAATCGGCACGAGGGTCGGGGTATACGCCTATTGACTCGATTCGAACGATCTTCGACGCGGACGAAGGTGCCACGCCGGGCTCGGGGAACTTCTCCATCGGCATCGTCGATGGACGGTACGTCGAGGACAGCTTCTCGAACGATGTGGGTGGCTCGTGGGACTATTTGTCCTTCATCGAGCGCAAAGGATTCACGGTAGAAAAGGCACTTGCGCTGAAGGCTGTCGTGGATGGGCGTCCCACGCTCTCCACGATCTCGCGTGAGAACTATCTCGATGGTCGCGCGACCAAGGTCAACTTCCGAACCGATATGCCGGATGCGGTCGATCGCCTGCTGGGAGGCGTTCTCGCTGAGGACTGGGAATCGATTGCCATGGATGTTGAGAAAAGCGGTTCGACAAACACGGCGCTTCAACCCCGTGTACTTCCCACAACCGACATCGCGCGGTCGAAGACGGCAAAGGTATTGTTCCCAAACTTGGGGTACAAGCACCAGTTGTCGACGGCGCTCTTCGGAGCAATCTTCGCGAAGCTCGGTACGGATATGTCTCTTGCAAACAAGATGCGCGTGTTCGCCGACGGCGATGTTGGTGCAGTGCAGCTTGCTGCGAGTGAACAGGTAAGATTCCGCGATCCAGACTCGGGCCTCACGTACATCGCTCGGCGCTATGGTGCCGAAACGGTTGACGGAAAGGCCATTGACCGTGGCATCGGCTCGCGCATGCTTGTTCACGCGAACGCATTGGTCAAGGCGCTTTACGAAGTGGGAAGCGAAGACGCTGTGACCGGTGAAGTGACTGTCAAGAAGGACGTATCGGGCCAACCGATCCGAAAGTCTGGTTCACAGGCAACTGTGGCAGACCTTCGTAGCTACGTGGGCATCGTTGACACCACACGGGAGCTCACGAAGATCTTTGGATACGGTCCAACCCAAACTCCGGATCTCGAATAATCCTTCCTTAAAATGTTCACACACACCGCCGCAGTCCTTCGGGATTGCGGCGTTTTTGCGTGATCTCATCCATTTCGCAAATCGT
>JAHFDX010000590.1 GCA_023248785.1 Myxococcales bacterium | reverse complement strand
GCATCGGTTGCGGAGCCCTGGCTCAGTTCAGCGCCGGCATTAGGCGTCGTAGCGTCGGTAAGATCCGACGTCGCATTCGGAGCTTGTGCCACCGAACACCCGAAAACAAATAAGAGCGATACCCGAGCGCGGCGCACACTCCTCCTTATGGGGGACTCCTTGGTTGAGGCTGGAACGTCTAGTATCCACGCTGCGCACGCACCGGCCAGGTTGGGTCCCCTTTATTGTCACGCACCTCGCTACGAATACCTACGAAGGGCGCCTCATGCATGGTCTCAATGATTGAAACGTACCGAGGTCAACGTACGGCATGAAGTCGCCCATTTCGTTCCGCGCCTCGCCTCGATTGTGCGTGTCACCGATCCCCAATTCTCCCTCGCTATTTTCGCCCCAGCACTTGATGCGATCGTTGTCGAGCAGCGCGCACGCGTGATGCTCGCCCGCAGCGAGGAATTCGGCCGTGCGGCCGCTGCCAGGATCCGCCGCGGGCAACGCATCACCCATCTGGCCGGGCTGATCTTTGCGATTCTCTGAATCGCCCTCGCTTATGAGCTGACTAAACATCAAAGTGGTACGCATGGTGTTGCCCTGACCTGCCCCGATTCACCCGAGGTGCGGTGCGCGTTATGATGGCTGCCCACAAAAGAACGTAAGCTCGTCTCACCGCGATCACGCCGAAAGATGAACATGACCCTTGGCGCCTTGTTTTGGCAGAAGAAATTGAAGAGAGATCTATGGCAACGACGTGAAGGCGACATGGGTCAAGGGGCTCTCGAAACGCAGTCGCGACCCCACGCCGCGCGTGAGAGACGATGAGCAACCCGTGACTCGGTGGCGAACGTGCGTCACGTGCCTCAGTCTGCCTTTGACCCTCGCGGGCAGACTCGCACGGGCCGACGACTCCATTCAGCTCGACTACCTCGCGTCGACAGGATGTCCCTCGGAGCACGACTTCGTCCAGCAACTGCACACGCACCTGCCGCGCGTGCGCTTTGTTTCCCAAGAGGAAAGCCGCACGCTCGTCGTGCGCACGGAACAGCACGCGGGCCGCATGCTCGGACGCTTGAGTGTCCGCAATCCATCGGTCGCATCGGACACGGAGCGCATCGTCGTTGGAGACACGTGCGAAGAAGTGGTCACGAGCCTCGCCTTTATCGCGAGCATTGCCTTGGAACGCGATCTACAAACTCCGACCAAGGATCCAGTTAACGACGCATCCCCACCCGATGCTTCGGTATCTTTACCCACGGATGCTGGGCTCCCGCCCCCAGACGCAATGCCACCCACGCCTCCTCCAGACCTACGGACCAATAACAAACCTCGTCCCCCCGATCATTGGGAGTTGGCGGCCGGACTTGATGCGCAACTCATCGTGGGGTCTTCTCCTTCACCGTTCTTCACATTGCCCGTTTTCGTAGAGCTCTCTCGCAAAACTGCGCATCTTCTTTCTCCGAGCGCGCGTCTGCGTTTTTCACGAGGTGAAAGCTCGACGCATACACAGTACGGCGGTGCAGATTTCACATGGACTGCGGGCACACTGGACCTCTGCCCGCTTGCGTGGAGAAACTCTCCTCTTCGGCTGGACACATGCATCCGAACGGAAGCTGGCGCTCTCGCGGCGACAGGCACATCGGTAGTCCCAGTGTACGAGGCAACGCGACCTTGGTTCAGCCTCGGCTTGGCCGCGCGGGGACGTTCGCTCCTTGCAGGGCCGTTGTTTGTTGAAGTGGAGGGCTACGGCGCCGTGCCTTTTGTGCGAGATCGCTTTTTCATCGCGCCGAATACGACTCTCTTTCGGACCGGCCCTTTGGCTTTCGGCCTTTCCCTGGGTGCCGGGGTTACGTTCTTTTGAGGACCGTGATCAATTGAGCATCGACCGAACATTTCCTCGGCAAGCGCTATGCTAGCAGCCGTGTCGGTAACAGATATCAGAGGGGCCACGATCACGACGGCCCTAGCCGTCGAATCGCCTCGCGAGTGTATCGGCATCGAAAATCCACGCCCCTCGGTGGACGATGACGTTCGCCTACGACAGATGGTCGATGCAAATTTTGACTTCATTTGGCGCACACTTCGCGGCCTTGGGGTTTCTTCCGCACTCGCTGACGACGCGACCCAACAGGTTTTTTGGATTGCGGCGCGAAAAATAGAAGCCATCGCCATAGGCAGCGAACGCCCCTTTTTGTTCGCAACCGCTCGAGGCGTTGCAGCCAACTTGCGGCGCGCAGAAGGGCGTCGCCGCGAGCAAATCGACGAACGTGCTGTGGCCCGACAGATCGACGAATCGCCGGATCCCGAAGAAGCCGCTGCCACGAATCAAGCGCGAAAGCTTCTTGAAGAACTCCTTCACCGAATGGAAGAAGATTTGCGCACGGCCTTTGTGCTCTTCGAACTTGAAGGGCTGACCATGTCGGCAATCGCCGAGCTCCTTTGCATCCCGATGGGAACGGTTGCCTCGAGACTGCGGCGCGCGCGGGTCGAATTCGATCGCGAGACCGCACGATTGCAAGACGAAAGTGAGGGAATGCGATGAGCGACCCGAATCGCTTGTTAAGCGACCCGAACGCGACGGATTTTCAAAGGAAACTTCTCGAGTCCTGGGAAATTGAACGACCGCCTTCAGAGGCGAAAGAAAAATTGCTGCTCGCGCTTGGCGTTGCGACTGCGGCGGCGTCAGCAGGCACCGCGGAGGCAGCCGCCCAAGCACTCCAAGAAAGCGGGGCAGTGCAAACTGGAACAGTGAGCGCATCGATGGCTCCAAAAGCCGCGCTGGGATTGGTCTGGGCGAAGTGGTCGGTGCTCGGTGCAGTTGTTTTAGGAGCCGCCGCATCAGCAGTCGTCTTGTCGCAAGGTCGTAACCAACCCACCTTCCAGATTACGCAACCAACGAACTCTGTCACTGCACCTTCGGAGGCCCCATCCGCGGAAACACCTCAATTTACGTCCGATCCGCCATCCGTACCCGAAACCGAGATCACAAAAAAAACCGAGTCCGCTCGAAGCACGTCGGTTCCTGCGCCACACTCTGCGCCGCGAGAGACACACTCCGGCTTGCTAACAGAACAAGTCGCGGCGCTCTCACGAGC
>JAHFDX010000050.1 GCA_023248785.1 Myxococcales bacterium | reverse complement strand
GTGAATGCCTCCATTTCGTCCTTGGATCGAACGCGTTACGTGTCGACTGCTGCTTGTGGCGCTTGATAGGATGGCCGGATGGAAACGTTGGTTCGAATTCCCACACCGCTTCGTTCCCTGACTGGTGGCGCCGATGAGGTCACTGCGACCGGGGCCACGCTGGGCGATGTGATTGCCGATCTTGAGCGAAAACACCCGGGCATTCGAGAGCGCCTTGTTGACGACAAGGGTATCCGCAGGTTCATCAACATCTACGTCGGTGAGGAAGACGTACGATTTCTCGAGGGTCTCGCCACACAACTCAAGAGTGGCGATCAAATCAGCATCGTCCCCGCAATTGCTGGCGGATGAACGTCGATCCGCGATTCCTCCGCCAGGTGATCGTGCCGCACGTTGGCGAAGATGGACAGCGTGCACTCACCAACGCGCGCGCATGCGTTCGGGGAACGGCTTTTTCCAACGAGGTTGAAGCTCGATACCTTGAGGCTGCCGGTGTTGGCTTGATTGAAAGCGACGTCGACGAGGAGGGGAGCGGAGAGCTTCCTTCGGGGTTAGAGCTTGCACACCCAATCACGCGCGCATTCGCATCCGCCAGCCACGCCGCCGTAAAATTCATCGCGTCCACTCTCAAAGAGGCTCGGCGCAGCACATGAAACTTCTTCGTTCGCGCCGCATCGAATCCGTATTTGATGCGGTGGGCAATACGCCACTTGTTCGGCTACGAAATGTGGCCAATGCGTACCCGGACGTGGAGGTCTACGCGAAGCTTGAGTTTACAAATCCGGGCGGAAGCGTAAAAGACCGCGCAGCCGCACGCATGATTCTCGACGCGCTCGCCGACGGGCGACTTTGCCATGACAAAATTCTTATCGATTCGACTAGCGGGAATACGGGTGTTGCCTACTCGCTCTTCGGCGCGGCGCTTGGAGTGCGCGTGCATCTTGTCATGCCCTCCAACGTTTCCAAGGCGCGCAAAGACATCGCGCGCGCATTCGGGACAGAAATCATCTTTTCGGACCCCATGGAAGGTTCTGACGGCGCCATCTTCCAAGTGCGCGACATCGTGGCGCGTAATCCCGAGCGGTACTTTTACCCCGACCAGTACTCGAACCCATCAAACTGGCGCGCCCACTACGATGGCACGGGTGTGGAGCTTCTTGCCGATCTCGGTGACAGGCTCACGCACTTCGTTGCAGGCGTTGGGACTACAGGCACAATGATGGGAACAACACGCCGCCTAAAGGAGCACGCGCGTCCCATTCGTTGCGTGGCGGTAGAGCCTGATGAGGCATTGCATGGCCTTGAAGGGTTGAAGCACCTGCCCTCGTCTCTCGTGCCGCCAATCTACGACGCGACCGTTCCAGATGACACGATGCGCATCTCTACCGAAGATGGTTGGGACATGGCGGATCGCTTGGCACGTGAAGAGGGTCTGCACGTCGGGCACTCGTCTGGCGCCAGCATCTGTGCGGCTCTGTCGATTGCTTCGAACCTGCAACAGTCGGGGGAGAAGGGATGCATTGTTGCCATTGTGTGCGACCGGGGCGACCGGTACTTTGCGCCGCTCAAGTGGGAAAAGCGCTACGTGTGGTGAGGAAAAAGACATTCACGTGTACACTCGTGCCATGGCAGACGACGCTCAGCACCCGTGGGTGCGAGGCCGCTTGCGAATTGCGAGGGACGTTCTCGATCGCGTCGCAGAGCATGCGTGTGAAGGCTATGCGCGCGATGAGGAATCGTGTGGCTTTCTGTCGGGTCCACTGGATCCGTGGGACCGTGTCGATCGCACGATTCCCATGATTAATCGGGCGAACAAGCTTCACGCGCTGGACCCCATCGCGTACCCGCGCACCGGGCGCATGTACTTCGACATCGATTCACTCAAGTTCCAGCAATCGATCGATCAGGGAATCGCAGATGCGTATCCAGTCAAGGTTCTTTACCATTCGCACTTGGATGTTGGCGCTTACTTTTCCGAAACAGATGCAGCGGTCGCGAAGATGGGGGCCGACGCGCCGCCGTTTGCTCTTTGCTACCTGGTGGCAAGTGTTCGCGGTCGTGAAGTAGACGATCACAAGCTGTTCGTGTGGAATCCGAACGCGGCTTGCTTTGACGAGAGTTCGTTCGAGGTTGTGGATTGAAACTCACCCCGCTCGTTGCATTTTTTCTCGTTGCGCCATTTCCAGGCGTGGCTCACGGAGCCGACGCGCGCGAGCTCGCGCAACGGGTAGCGCAGAGTTGGAAAAAGTCCGCGAAGGAAGTGCGACAATTACCTGCGCGTTTTTTCGTCGGCGAGGAGACTCAATCGGTCACGCTGCCGCCACCGGGGGAAGCAAAGTGCGCTCATCTTGCGATCGTCGGTCCCAGATCGGCGAGCTTCTATGTCGGTGAGCTAGGCCTCTCAAGCGAACTTCGAACCGCAAGTGTTGGTGGTGTTGTTACATTTACGCGTTGCAGAGATCGCGGAATTCCGTTGCGGGTCCTGGTCGCATCGACAGCGGGAAGAGGCGCGTACGATTTTGTATGGGCTGCGTCCGACGATCCACTTGAGTCCATTAACTCCCTCCTGCCCGAACGCGTGGCAACGATTGCCTTCCTTCCTCAAGACCCCGGCGCAGGTCCGCCCACTGCATTGCGACCGGTGCGTGTAGAGGCAGCGCGTCGTCGAGTCACGGGCGCGGGAAAAGTGGATGTCACGGATCACAATGTGGAATCCGACGGATCCTTCGTGGTTCCGTTCCGCCTCGACGCAGGCTGCCATCGTATCGACGTGATAGCCGACCCTCCGGATGTGCAGCTTTTTCCAAAGCTCAGCACGTTCGACGTGGATGCAGAGCTTCGCGAAGAACCCGATGGTCGCATTGTCGCGCGCGATCGCACGGATGCGGGTGACGCACGCCTCGAGTTTTGTCTCGGTGAGAACGCCGCGTATTCGGTTTCTGCGTCGGGCGCACATGGTGCGGTTTACGCCTCGGTCGTTCATTTTTCGTGGCCGCTTCCGCCGGGCGTCCCCACGTTTTGGGGACCGGATACGGTTGGCAAGCTTGCCTATACCGCACATGTGCGGAATTTTCGCTTTGCGTCGAATCATCCGGTTTTGGTGTTTCAAGGAGCGGGTGGCACGACGCGTTTGCCCATCCAGCTTGAACCGCTCGGTTGTTACGCCGTTCTTGTGGCCACTCGTTCAGAAGCCGGTCGTGGATTGAGTCTTCGTGTGATGCACGGGCCGCACGACTATGTTGACGAGCGTGGTGTGCGCGATCACTCGGCGGCGGTTGCGTTTTGTGTTCGCCCACACGAACCGGTCATGGTCGAAATCGACGCGCGGGGAAGCGGCGTATCGTGGGGCCTTGTCGTTTTGAGAACGGCGAGGCCGCGATGAATCGCGAACCCAAGCTCTTCGCACGCGCGGTTTTGCTCGCGCTTTCCTTCGTGGCATGCGTGAGGTTGCCGGCCCCCGAGTCGCGCGGAACGACCACCGTTCAAAGCCCGCCTCATGTCACGGCGGGCGAGTTGCAAACCGCGCAGCTTGTTAGCGACCTTACGAAGCGCGCTCTCGAGCAAGGTGCAAGCGCGCCGACCGATGTGTTTCGCGGCCCGCTGGGTGAAGGGGAACGGCGTGGCGCGTTTGTCGAGTTCGCCCAAGACGCGTGCCTCTTGGTGTACGGCAGAGCGAGTGGTGCGATTGAAGATCTCGATGTGGTGATTTTCTCCGACGAGGGTGTCCCGCTCGTTATCGATGAATCGCCAGACGCAAAACCCACGCTTTTGCTGTGTCCTCCGCATCCGGCTCGTATCTTCGTGTCCGTAACGTCGGCAAGTGGTGAAGGGTCGGTGGCGGTCCGAGCGCACGTCGTTTCAAAAGCGAAGGCCGACTTGATCGCGCAATCGCTTGGCGCGCGCGGCACTTCTCACGCACCCAGGCCGGCCGATGCGTGGCCCGGACTTGCTGAGGCCGTAAGGGAGCACCGCACGCGTGTGGGTGGCTTGTGGCAAGACACGCGCAAGGTGGCTCTTCCAGTCGATCCGCGGAGCCCAACTGTGATGTCGTTGGTTGTCGACGCGAGTGCGTGCGCAGATATCTTTGTGCAGCCAAGTGACGAAGTGGCCATGGTTGACGCCGAACTTGTCGATGAGGGAGGTCGCGTCGTGGCAAGAGCGCACGACGGTCCAAATGCGCGCTCGCTGGTACTTTGCAGCGATCGCCAACGTGCGCTCTCGCTCTCGCTCCGTCCGCACTTCGGGCGTGGTCTGGTGGCGGTCGTGCTTGGCCGTTCCATAAGCGACTCACGCGATGTCACGCCCTCGGCCGATTTTGTTTGGACCGAACGATCGCGCGCAGTTGAAGCCGCCAAAGCGGATCTGCTCAAAAAACTGCACGACATGGGTTACATTCGTCCCGTCACGAACAGTGTGGGTAAGGTTGCGCTCGGCAGGCGCACCCACGTGACGCTTGCAACGAATCCGCGCTTCGACGGATGCGTGCGCATCGACGTGGCAGGAGCGGCAACGCTCGGGGCGCTGGTTGTGCGTGGTTACAATCGTCTGAACGAGTCCATTGCAGAAGCGGAAGGGCCTCTCGACGCAACGCTATATAGCTGCACAGGTGAACTGCCCCGCGTGGATGTGGAGAGCATTGGAGCTAGCGGCGCATTCGTGGTCGTTGTTCACCACGCCATCATGAGTCATCCTTTGCTCTTAAAGCATCCAACGGCGGGCGCTCGGTTACTCCGCGAGATCGACGCTCTACGCGCTCACCCCTTGCAACTGAAACTCATTGAAGTGCCAGCCAGCAAACGTGTCGATGATTCGGTTTTGCTCAGGCCTCAGGAATGCGTTGAAGTCGCTGTCGGTGTGGAAGGCAGCGGCGGCATTGAGGGTCGCCTCGCAACAGACGCCGGGGATGAGCTCGATCGAGCATGGGGCGCATCGGGTGTGCATTTGCGTGGATGCGCTTCTGCAAATTCGGAAAAAGTGACACTGGAACTTTTGGCTGCACGCGACGTGCGTGTGCTCGTGGCCACGGTTACGAAGGGCGGATCGCCGCCATAAGCCTTTCGGCATCCTGCGCGTGGACGCCCATCACGCAGAGCGCCTTGCCGGTTTTTGGCACAAACAAAAGGCGGCAGCGTCCTTTTTGCGAGGGGAGAATACTCGAGAGCAAAAGATCAAGGCCCACACCAATGGAAATGGCCAGCAGCCCCGCCACGAGCAGTTGAATCGAGGCGGACCGAACTCCGTCGACAAACAAATTCACGCCGACGTAGCTCCCCAAAGCCAACGCGAGGAGACCAGCATAAAACGCAAGGCGCGGATATCGAACCTCGCGCACCGCCTGAACGAGTCCAGCAGCAGGTACACGGTATTCACGATCGCGCATGCGTCGTCCGAGTAACTCGACCGACGCGCGAATCCGCACACCCTCTGCGGTCACAGTGACTTCCGCCGGACACCGATAAGCAAGAGCCACTCGCGCAAAGGCGCGCATGCCGCGCGTTATAGCCAGAAGTCCTGTCAGCGCGAGGAACGTTGTGGCTAGAACCCCTCGAGGCGCAGGAATGAGTTCACCGCGGACGGATCTTGGATCGGTGTCCGGATGCACTGCGGTTGATTGGCTTGCAGTCCCCAGAACCCGACGCAATTTTGGATCGTGAACCTTGGTCACGAGCGATTCGGCCACCGCGCGTCCGCCCTCCGATTCGATAAGGGATGCGGCTCCAACGAGCGCAAGCAGGCGCTCTTCGGTTTCGTTCGAGGCGTCGGCGCGTTCAATCCAAAGGGCGATCGCGCCCCACGCAAACGAAGCAGATTTTCCAAGTACGACGTCGATGAGCGGCAGAGGATCGAACGGCGTAAACGTCGCCAAACGCAAGCACTTTGCCGCGAAGGTCGCGTCGAACGTTGCGCCAACGTGCGGCCCGAGCCAAGCATCCGCCGCAAGCGCGGTCGCGAGTGCTCGCTCGGCATCATCGCGCGGACCCTGGGCCAGGACATCCGCCGCGTTGCCGAAGGGTGTTTGGCACTGGGCAACGTCGAGCACTTTGGTCTCTCCCGTGGGCTGCCACCGTGGACCTTGTGCAAGGGCCGCATGCATGACATGCCGTGTGGCCTCTTGAAGCTCCGCACGAAGGGGCAACTGCTCGAGCGCGGCGAGTGCGCGCTTTTCCGTCGTGTCGATCATCGAAGCGCAGTCCTACGATAGACGAGGTTACGGTTCAACGAGCGCGACATCGCCTTCGAATTCTTGAAGCTTGCTGTCCGTCCGTCGCCAAAAATTCGCAACCTTGGTCGACCCGGGTACACGGCGTGGAAAGAAACCGGCGAAACGTCCGGGTTGATCCGCGGCTTTAACGCTCCAGGTGTGCGTCCCATCGCTCTTTGAAACGCCCGTGGCGAGGCGAAGTGTTCCCGCCGTGGCGTCTTGATAAACAATGGTGACGGTACCGGAAGAATCTACCGAGATCGACGCGTCGTCCCCGACGATGTGCTTTCCATCTCCAAATGCCTTGCCAGAAAGAACTTCGCCATTATCGACGATCTCTGGGGTAGAGACCGTGTTCTTTTTTGCATCATACCGAACGTATTGAAGTGCTTCGCTCATGCCGTTCACATACGCGACGTGCCAAATGCCCTTGTCGTCAATGGCGAGCGTGGCCCCGATGCCCGCGTCGCCCGTGTCGACAGCGGTGTTGTCCTTTCGCGATCCGGTTTCACCGTCGAGAATTTTTGCGGACCAGCTTGTGCTCTGGCTGCCCGTCTGCTGAAACGCGACGAGATTTCCGTGGAGTCGGTCGTAGCCCACCAGGGCGATGGTCGAGCCCGTGGCTACGGCACTCAAGTAGAGTCCGTACGCGTTTGGGTAGGACTCGATCGAATTGCTGTCGATCACTACGTCGCACGTTGCCTTGTCGGCAATGAGAACGCATGCCTGGGATGCAGCAAATCCGCCGCCTGGCTTGCACGCGGGATCGCAGGTAACGGCCTTCTGACACTTCGCGGCGGTCTTCGTACACACTTGGTCGCCAATGCAATCGGAAGGTCTGCATGGCGTTGCATCGTCGGTGGCGACGTCCTCAAACGACCAGTCCTCTTTTGCTTTCGGCACTTCAAGTGACGCCTTGGCGAGTACGATCCGTGATCGCGCGTAGCCATTCTTTCCTGGCTCGATGACCAAGTGCGCGATGGTGGGTTTGCCATTAGTCACCACCAACTTTGCGTAGCGCCCAATGTCGGAGCCCGTTGCTTGGCTTACGAAGTAGGGATGAAAGGCCGCTCCGTCGAACCAGGCGAACTTCAGTGCGCGATCCGTGGCGTCGTGATACGCGACCATCGGGGAGCCGTTGTTCCCGATTTGAAGACTCGTCCACAAACCCACGTTGGGCCCCGCGTTCGTCTCGCCGTTGCGCCAGCCCCTCGGATCGTTGGGAGGGCAGGTGCCGTCTGTGCGCGAAGGGATCCCGTCGATCGTTTGCCACAGTATGGCATTTTTGCTCGCGTCGTATTTTCCGACGACAAGATCGCCCCATAAATTGCTGCCCGATCGGTCGATGTCGTTGTAACCCGCAAACCAAAGAGATCCATCGGATGCTTGAGCGAGTGACAAATAGGCACCGATGATGCCAGTTGTGTTGGCGGCTCCACACTCGGCGTTGCAGTCGTCACCACAACCGGTCTTTGCAGGGGTGTCGGGATCGCCATCGCACGAGCACCCTTGTGCCGATGCGCCGACAAGCGCAACCGTGGCGAGGGCTGCTTGGGAAAGCGCGTGCCGGCGAGTTCTTCGTCGCAGCGCAATGAGAGCGATCACGCCTACCACGAGCAACGCGTGCACGGGTCTTACGTCCCCTCGCTCGGCTCCGGCAGCCGAGCAAGTACACGAGCTTTGCGGAAGAGAAGTGTCGGAACGGCCGCGAATGAGTGCACTCGACGTGCTCGCGACGTTTCCTTCTTCATCGCGAACCTCGACGCGGACGTCCTCACCAGGTGTCGCAAAAATGGAGAAATTGTTTCCGAGGACTTGCCACGGACCAAACGGTTCGTTCGCCCGCGCAGTACGCACTTCGAGCGTCTCACCACTCACGATGTCCCATGCGCCCACGCGGTATCCGTCGTTCGTTTCGGTGAGTGATACTTCCGGTGGCAACGTGTCGATGGTGAAGGGGAGTTGCGCCGGGACATCAACTTCAGAGCTCGGCTCGTTCGCATTTCGCGCGGAGACGAAGAGAGAGTGTTTTCCTTGTAGAAGCAGCGTCGGCGTATCGATGACGAGGTCGCTCTCTCTGCCCGCGTGGCTCCACACAGAATGCGTTCCTCGATCGATCCACCACGAATACTCGACGGCATCGCCGGTGAGATCGGTTTTCGCTTGGACACGGAGCTTCGGCAAACGATCCGCGCGCGCAGTCGTGAGCGCCATATTTTCGGGGTAAACCAATTTGTCAAGAAGGTTGACGTTCACGCTTCCCGACACACCGGTCTTTGGCGCGACAGACAGATTCGCGAACAGCGCGACAAAGTTCTCTTTGCCTTCCGTGAGTTTGCGAATCGAACCGTCTGGAATCGAAAGCGCAAGACCTTGCGAGGCAAGCGCGCTCGAAACATCGAACGGCGAGAATCCGGCCGAAAGAAAGGTCCCCAGAAAGTCCGTGATGATGCCTTCAAACCCGGTCGCGATGTTGGCTGGATTTTCGAGCAAGAGATCCGCGTTTGTCACCTGCGAGTTCTTGAGTTGCAGTTTTCCGAGCACCGGAAGCAGGCCACCGTTCGGATTCGTCGTCGGGTCCTTGCCGGTTTGCAGGTTCAAAGGCACCGTGACGTCGGCGGTGTAGGTCAGCGCGCGGATGTACCTTTCGAACGCGAAAACGTAAAAGTCGATAGCAAACTTCGAGAGTGAGATCTGAAGGAGCGGATCCGTATTTACGTCTGCGCCGGTTCCAACGATCACGGTGGGCGGACGTTGTGGTCGCGTGACGATCGCAGCCGACGCGGCTTTTTGCTCAAACGTCATACGCCGCAAACTTGGGATTAAGACAGACACGAGGCCGGTGTTCAGGGGAGCGGCCTGCTCGGTGGACAAGCCAAAACAGAGTCCCCCGCTGTTGTGCACTCCCGTAAGCGCGTAGTTCAAGAACCGCTCTGAGATCGCGAGACCGACGTGCGGTCCCGCTACTCCCGTCGGCCATGGGGTTACCTTATCTTGCCGGAGAGCTTGCGGAACCGGGATACCCGTTGGAACGGGATTATCCACTTGAGGAACACATGCGCTCTTCGGCGAGGGTCTCGTTCCGCCGCGCATCGCGAGCGTCGCGCCGTTTGGAGTGTGCCCGTTTGAATCGAGCGCCGTTCCCGGAGCGGGGTCGAGCACGCCGAACGCTGCAACCTGCAATTCAAACGCTGACGTGGATCCAGGCATCAAGTTCGACAGGAAAGACCCAAGCGGCAACCGTCCCTCCACGCCGAGCAACGTCGATACGCAAACATCCTTGTTGGCATCGTAAAGACACTTGTCGGCCTTCGTCAGGTCTACGTCATTCGGGCTCGAGCCCTTCGGGCATGGCGGATTGAGCGACGCGTTGGGTTTCATGCAAAGCGCGTCGGCGAGCGTAGACTTTACAGCCGAGATAACACCGTTCTTGATCGAACCAAACGCTGCGTCCTTGATGGCCGCGTAAATAGGATTGCAGAGGAACGTGGCGAGCCCGCAGTCCTTGCATACCGACACGTCGCCCGACGAAATTCCCAGCGCGATCTGCGCATCGCTCGTTTTTAGCTTGGTGTAACCACTTCGCGGCGAGAGTGTTTCCGCCGCGGTTGGGATTTCGATCGAGATCGACGTCGTCTTGTATTCGAAACTCGGAGTGCCACCACTGCATCCACCGTTGCCAAGCCCCACGCTGAAATCGCCCAACGTGTCGGTGCTCATGGGCAAGTTCTGAACGCGAAGGGGAACGGTTCCGCTGAGCTTGATGTTCGAGGGCGAGATGGCGTCGATGCGTAAGTTGAGATCGGAGATCCTCACATCGACGTAACACCTCGGTGGACTGGTGCTCTTACTCGGCCCGGTGCGACAGACGACAACACCCTCTTTGCCAAGAAGGGGGATATCGACGCTGGTCGACGACTTCGCGATCTCGACCGAGTAGACACCGTTCGTCGTCGAAAGGATGTTCGTCGCAAGGGTTTTGGCGTTGCTGCCCAGAAAATCGAGGCCTGGTCGGGTGATGCGCAGCGACACAGCGTTTTCGACGGTCTCGCTCGCTGGGTATCCGCCGGCAATCGGTTGCATTCCGCACCCGCTCGAACAGCCTCCGCCGCTGCAAGCCGAAATACCTACGACTCCCAGTAAGTAGCTCGCAGCCGTTCGCGCCCAGCGTTGCATTCACCCTCCGCTCAAAGAGACTCCCCGGCCCCTGATGAGAAAAGATATCCGATTTTCGCGAACTAGCTGCGTTTCCCGCCTTTCCGAGACTATGAAAGATCGAGGCTGTGGCCGTAGTCGACGAGCGAAACGAACGACGCAATGCGCTGCCTCAGCTCAGCCGCCGTCGTTTCGAACAGGCGCCTCGGGCCTACGCCTTCCACGCAGAACGAGCCCGCCGCTGCTGCGTAAAACAATGCTTTGCGAAGTGCCATGCCTTCATTGCTCCGCACGCGAGCCAGGTAGCCCATGAGCCCACCTGCGAACGAATCCCCCGCCCCTGTGGGATCAATCACTTCCTCGAGCGGGTAAGCCGGGACAAAGAACATCCCGATCTCATCGAATAAGAGCGCACCAAATTCACCTCGCTTAATGATGATGCGCGTGGGTCCCATCTTTGCGATCGCGCGTGCGGCCTTTGGCAAGTTGTGGATGCCAGAGAGTTCGCGCGCCTCTTCGTCGTTGACGATGAGAAGGTCAACTTTTTTGAGTAATTTCTGAAGTGCGGAAAGCTCGCCTTGGATCCAAAAATTCATCGTGTCTGCAGCGACGAACGGTCGCCCTTCGAGTTGCTCCAACACACTCAATTGGAGGGCAGGGTGAATGTTGCCGAGAAGCAGGTGCGTCGCAGAACGAAACCCCACGGGGAGCTTTGGGCGAAAGTCTGCAAACACGTTGAGCTGGGTATCGAGCGTGACACGGCTGTTAAGGTCGGCCGAGTAGCGGCCTCGCCAGCGAAACGTCTTGCCAGGCGCGCGCTCAATGCCGGACACGTCGACACCGCGCGCGGCCAGTTGTTGAAGGGTTGCCTCATCGTAGTCGTGACCAACGACGCCCACCACGCGCGCGGGATGAAGCATCGAGGCAGCGAGTGCAGAATACGTTGCAGCTCCGCCTACTACGTTTTCAAACGTACCCGTGGGCAGTTCAAGGTCGTCAAACGCAACAGAACCAACAATGACGAGCGAAGATGCAGTCACGAGTTCCTCACTGGGGAAGGGGGAGTGGCGCAAGGTGGCCGGTGCGAAGGAGCGATTCGGCAAGAAACGCCCGCCGAGTTCGTCGTGCCTGTTCGGCTACAACAATGGACCGCAGTTCGTCGAAAGCGCGGTCGAGATCGTCGTTCAAAATCAGATAATCAAAAAGCGCGTAGTGCTCGATTTCCTTCTTCGCCATCGCAAACCTTCGCTGCAAGGCTTCCTCGGTTTCGCTGGCGCGTGAGCGGAGACGGCGTTCGAGCTCGGCCATGGAGGGGGGAAGGATGAACATGGTAACAACGTCGGTTACTTTTGCGCGGATCTGCCGCGCGCCTTGATAGTCGATGTCGAAAATCAAGCCTCGGCACTCTGGGATGCCGAGCGTGCGCGTGATCTCGGAAAGGGCGGTGCCGTAAAGATTCCCGTGAACCTCAGCCCACTCCAAAAACGCACCGTCGGCGACTAACTGCTCGAAGGCGTCACGTCCGGTGAAGTGGTAGTCCTTCCCATTAACCTCATTGGGCCGCGGAGTGCGCGTGGTGTGCGAAACGCTGAATCGCAACTCGGGGCAACGCTCCAAGAGCAAGCGTGTGAGCGTAGTTTTCCCCGCACCGCTCGGCGACGAGAGGATGATGGGCAAGAAGTGCGTGGGCATCTCGAACAGGCGGCTCATTCGATGTTCTGGGCTTGTTCGCGCATACGTTCGAGTTCAGCCTTCAGGTCAACGGCCACATGGGTGACCTCGGGCGACAGACTTTTCGAAGACAACGTGTTCGCTTCGCGAAGCATCTCTTGTAGCAA
>JAHFDX010000049.1 GCA_023248785.1 Myxococcales bacterium | reverse complement strand
TGGACTGCCTCGGGGAAGTCAACGGATGGCAGCCAATTGGTGCCGATGCACGTTACGAATATGCGGTTGTCAAGATGGTTGAAGACAACGTCTCGGTCGGAAGCTGCAAGAATGGACCCCACACAGCAAAGAGCGACGGGGCTTTTGGCGTTGTTGTTTGGGGTATGGATGCGGCCGCCTCGTATGCGTACCCGGCAGGCGGAAACGCGGCGGGAATCAATAAGGTGGTGATCACCGCAGGCCCGCGATGATGGTGACACAAAACTAATGGTGATATGGCTCGCCTCGTCGAATCGTCATCGCCCGATAGAGCTGTTCGACGAGAACAAGCCGCGCGATACGATGGGGCAGAGTCATCTTCGAAAGCGACATGCGCTCGTGCGCGCATTCCAAGGCGCTAGCAGGAATGCCGTCGGCGCCACCAATGAGAAACACGAATTCCGACGTATGTTGGCACCCGGCTTCGAGCCAGGAGGCAAACTCTTCGCTTGAGCGCGAGGGGCCATCAATCACAAGCGCCACCACACGCGCGCGATCCGAAATAGCTTTGTGCATGAGCGCTCCGGCACCGCTCGATTCCTTGATCTCTACTTCATCGACAGAAGCGTATCGACGAAGTCGACCGAGGTATTCGTCGACCGCCTCGCGAAAGTACGGCTCTTTGAGTTTTCCAACAGCCACAATCCGGATGCGCAAGGGAGACGACCCTTACTATGCTTTAGGTCAGATTTCGTGGGGGAACTGTCGCCGCTTGTAGTATGCGCTCGGTACGCCATGAAGAAGTGCCTGCTTGCGCTCTCCGCTCTTTTTTCCTTCATTACGTACGACGCCTTGGGGGACGAATCCCATCTGCGTGGATTCGAAGTCATGATCCGTCCATCGTACGGTGGAGCGTATTCTGACTCTCCCGTGCGATACGAATCGAGCCCCTTGGTAAAGGTCTATGCAGACTTGGGTTCGCTCCTGAAGGGAACTGAATCGCCGTACGGTTCGGGATTTGTCGGACAAGCGTTCATTGGGCAACGTTTCCATCCGCTCGTCGGCGGGGGACTACGTGGCGGCTTTCGCACCGTGTCCGCCCCGTCCACCTTGGCCGACGGCTCAACCGATCTCGAACGTTCGGCGTGGGATGCAGGTTTTTATGCGCGGATCTATCCCGTCGCCCTCTTTCCAAAAATCCGCAAGCACATCGATCCGTGGATCGGCCTCAGCGTCGAATACATGCGTGACATGCAGTGGCTACGGCGCACGGTCGCAACCTCGGCTGGAACGACGGTCAACGCGGACTTCATGTACGACCACCACGCGGTCGCTGTTCCGATTGGACTGGGCGTCGACTACCGAGTCCATCCCATGATTTCGATCGGCCCCTCGTTTGAATACTCCATCGTCTCGGCGATCGATGCATGCGTTCGAGAGACCGCTGCTGGATACAAAACAATCAAGTACTGCACGAACGAATCGCCCGGCAGCGAGATCATTCGTGCAAACTCCTACGGCGTCTGGTCTATCGGGATTGACCTACGCTTCACGCTCTAAACCACGCCTCAGTGCACTTCGCCTGGGCGTTTGCTATAGTTGGCTCTTCTGCACGGGTGGCGAAATGGCAGACGCAGCGGATTTAGGTTCCGCCGCCGCGAGGCGTGGAGGTTCAAGTCCTCTCCCGTGCACACCTTACGGCATAGGGACCTTGCGCCGCACGCAGAGAGTGGCGCGTTGCCTTCGCAACGAGCAATCGTAGCTTTTTGGGATCAATCGACGTACGTCCTCGCGAACGTCCCACAAGAGCAAGTAGTCAAATTCAGGCTCCAGCGCTCTCCACACACTGTGCCAAGCATCTGCAAACACTTCCGCGCAGCCCGAAATGAGGCCCTTGTACCGAAGCTGCACACACCACTCGTCAGCCGACCGCATGTTGTACTCCATGGCTTCGAGCGCCAAGTGATTAAGCTGCGGCAGAGGCGCGCGCACATACACCACAGGAAAGGAACGCGAGTGTGCAAAGAGCATGGGAGCGGTCGTGAATTTTTCGGACACGTAGTAGCCCCACGCGTGCAAAAGAGGACGCGTGTGATCACTTTCGCCCTTCGGGTAGAATACCAAAGGAAGAAGCCGCGCCCTCTTTGGAATCGAGTCAAGCACTCCCAAAAATTCGCGGCGCTCGCGTTCGAGGCGAACGTAGTCGATTCCAAGCCCAAGGCTAAATGTAACCGCACAGCCAACCATTGCACGACGCCACCACACGGGTAACGAATCGGGGGCACGCACAAGACACGCCATCCACAAAAAAGGGATGAACCGCGAGTTCATGTGAAACCAGTTCGTCACCATGTACGGAAGCAGTGCGTAGAACACCACCATGGTGCTGAGTGCCCACGGTGAGAAAAATGGAACGGCTTGTCGCCATCGCTTCACCGCCCAGACCGCGGCGAGGTAAAGAACAACGCCCGATGAAGAGAGCA
Organism: Myxococcales bacterium; assembly: GCA_023248785.1. Taxonomy (GTDB): domain Bacteria; phylum Myxococcota_A; class Polyangia; order Polyangiales; family Polyangiaceae; genus JAHFDX01. The sequence goes on along the minus strand of JAHFDX010000049.1, from coordinate 9,754 downwards.
ACGTGAGCCCACACGCCCATTCGGCCCACAAGTGGTAGGCAAGCTCCCACGTCGGCAAGAAACCATTAAACCGCAAGCCACTGTCGAGTCCAGCTCGTTGCTCGATCATGTGACTGACACACGCATGAAGAGCGAGAATGCCGCCTGGCAAAAGGGGCACAAACGCACGTCGAACCATCGCCGCACGGCGCTCTCCGTTTGAACGAAGGAATTCGACGAGCACGAGCCAGCCAACGATGAGCAACGCAAAAACGTGCGCGTACCACGTAACAAATGAAGTTACAATTATAACCGTCGCGCGTTTCCACGACCACTCAGTCACAATGCGATCGACGGCGACAAGGAGCAAAAGCGAAACAGGCACGGCAAGCGCGTAGTCGAGCATGCCCATCGACAAGAACCAGTTGTGGCACATTGGAAAAAGAAGCAGTCCCCCGACAGACGCGCGGGAACGACCGGCAAAGTGAAGCAACGTTTTTGGGTACCCGTAGGCTGAAATGGCAATCGTTAGCGCGGCGAACAACTTCGCGGCGATCGGCAGTCCGAGGCTCTTTCCAACCACGAACAACCACAAAAAGAGAGCCGAGTTCGTCTTCAAGAAACCGCTCGACGAAAACTCTGGATAAAGATCAGGATGGGTCAGAACCGTGACTGATGCAAAGTGGTTCGGGAGATCCTGAAACGGTGGAACGGGCGTCAGAAACAACGGCCACACCGAAAGAACAAAGAGCCACCACCCTGTGCGCTGAAGGAATTTTCTATTCAAATTCTCTTCGCTCGATGTCGCAAAAGAAGGCGCGTCCGTCACCGCGTGGAGGTTAACACAAGGCAGGACGTGCAATGGAGGTCCGGCTTTAGTACGGTCGTAGGTGATGGTCGCCGTGTTCTGGCGCCGATTTCGCGAAAGACCCTATGCGGTCGTGCTCGTGCCGCTTCTGTTCTTGTGGGCGATCGGCCTCACATGGGGGCTGCCCTCGACGGATGCGTGGGACGAAGACGGGATCGCTCCGCGCGACATTCTGACCGGAATCTATAACAGCTATCGGCCAGGGCATTACCACACGTATCCACTACTTCACTTCCTTCTACTTGGCCTTTTGACCCTCCCCAAGACGATTGCGTTTGCCTTGTCGACAGAGGGCGCGGAATGGCACGAGCGTGTACAGGCATTCATTGATCCCGGAAACGCAACTACGTACGCGACCGTCGCACGATGCGTTTCGATGGCGATGGCGGCCGGGATTGTCCTTTGTCTTTCCGAGATTGCACGCGTTTTAGCGGGCAACAAAGCCGCTGCGTTTACGGCGCTGCTCGCTGGAACAAACGTGTCCCTTGTGTACTACGCGAAGACAAGCAACCTCGATGTCCCGTACCTTTTCTGGTCGAGCCTTGCGGTGCTGGAAGTAACGCGAGCCCTGTCGAAAGACGAATCAAAACGGGTCGTGCGCGCGTTCCTGTTTGCGGCGCTCGGAGTGGCAACAAAAGATCAGGCCTATGCCCTTTTTCTTCTTTCGTTTCCGGTCGCCATTGTGTTTTGGATCGCACTCGCGAAGCCCGACACGCGTAGGGCGATCTCAAAGCATGCAGCCTTTGCCTGCGTCGTAGGGCTTGTCGTTCTTCTTCTACTTGACGGAGCGATCTTCAATCCATCTGGATTTTCGGCGCGAATACGATTCCTCCTCGGCCCCGCAAACCAAGACCACACGATGTATCCGGCAAGCATAGAAGGTCGCTATCGAGCTGTGACCGATGCCATCATTGGTACGACGCGTACGCTTCCCGGTTGGATGGTTTTTTTTCTTCCATTCGGGATTCTTTCGGCGTGGCGGAAGAAGAACACCTTCAGAGGGCGCATTGGATCGCTTCTGCCTCTTTTAGTGAGCCTTTCGTTCCTTCTCTTTTTTACCGCCACGGCGCGGCGCACCGATCATCGATTCGTATTGCCCATCGAACTCTTCCTCTGTCCCACGTTAGGCATCGGGGTTGCGACGCTTTGGGACGCTACGAATGTTCCGTTTCGCCTTCTTGCGCGCCTGACGGCAATCGCAGGTTTGACGGTTGCCACCACGTATGCGGTGCGACTCGACCTGACGATGCTGCGTGATCCGAGATACGAGGTCGAAGCACTTCTTCAAGAGCAAGTCGCGCTGGGAGAGCGCGTAGAACTCTACGGCACGAACGTTCATTTGCCACGTCTCCCTGAACATCTACACGCCGATCGTTTCGACTCAACGCCCCTTGCGTCGCGTAGCCCGCTACCACGAGTCACCGAACGGAGTGAATCTTTGTCGGAAGTTGAAGCGCGATGTCCAACGTGGATCGTCACAAGTTCGGAGTGGCTTTGGCGATTCCCTCCACCCGAAGTGCCAGGCCCCGGAGGCTCCGAATGGGAGCACCGCTATCGGGAAAACCACGACACAAGATTGTATCTATCTATGTTACAAAAAGGTGAGCTTGCGTATGCCCTGGCGCGTGTAGCCCGTGTTTCGGGAGGATTTGAACCCTATTGGATCCACGGAGCGACCAACCCCACGATCTACGTCTGGAAACGAACGAAAAGGTGTTCGAGCTAGAGCTCTAATCTCTATCCGTTGTGTTTTCGCGGAGGCCGAGTTCCTTCATTTTCAATTGTAACCCCTTGCGCGATATTTTCAGCAATCGCGCAGCATGGGTCACATTGCCGTTTGTTTGCACGAGCGCACGACTCACGAGCTCGCGTTCGAGCTTGCTCATGGCAACCTTCACGTGCTCCTTAAGCCCCCCCTCTGGCGACACATTGCGTGTGAAGTCTTCTGCGTATGGAGTGGCAAACACCGGAACGGTGCCCCTAACCTCGGCGGGAAGATCTTCTGTGCGCATCTTCGCGGCGTCGCAAAACAGAACCGCGCGCTCGATGACGTTCTCGAGCTCGCGGATGTTGCCCGGCCACGGGTACGTTGAAAGCACCTCCATGGCATCGGGCTCGACCCCAACCACTTCCTTGCGAAGGCGGGTGTTGAACTTCTCCAAAAAGTGGCCCACCAAAATTGGAATATCGGTCGCGCGCTCGCGCAACGCGGGAAGCCGGATGGGCACTACGTTCAATCGATAGAACAAGTCTTCTCGAAATGCGCCCTGTGCAATGAGCTTCTTCAAATCGCGATTGGTCGCTGCCACAAGGCGGACATCGACGTGGATGGTCTTGATTCCACCGACGCGCTCAAACTCGCTCTCCTGAAGGGCGCGCAGGAGCTTTACCTGCATTTCGACTGGGATTTCACCAATCTCGTCGAGGAATAGAGTGCCGCCATTCGCCAACTCGAAGCGCCCGGGCTTCGAAGATACCGCCCCCGTAAACGCCCCCCGCTCGTAACCAAAGAGTTCACTTTCAATGAGCTCTTTTGGAATCGCTGCGCAATTCACTTTGATGAATGGCTTGTCCGCATGCGTGGAATGTTCGTGGAGTGCACGCGCGACAAGTTCTTTGCCCGTTCCGCTTTCGCCAGTAATGAGGGCCGTTGTCGGCGTCGCTGCAACGCGTTCGATGACCGAGTAGAGATCGATGATTCCCGCCGACGTACCAATAATCCCGAACTTTGCGCCGTGCGCAGGATCCGCGCGCGAAGCATCCGTGCGCGCAAAATCGCGAGTCTTCAGCGCCTTGCCGACAATCTGCCTTACTTCGTCTTTGTCAAAGGGCTTGGTTAGGTAATCGAACGCGCCCGTCTTCAGCGCTTCAACAGCGGTGTCTACAGTCCCGTGCGCAGTGATCATGACCACAGGCAATTCGGGATCTTCCTCGAGCGCTTGCTTGAGGAGCGCCATACCGTCGACCTTGGGCATTTTCAGATCGGTGATAACCAAATCGATGTGATGGTCCCGCAGGACCTGCAGGCCCGCTTCGCCATCTTCGGCGGTCAACACATCGTAACCGTCACGTGTCAATTGAGCGGAAAGGATCTTCCGCAGATTGGGCTCGTCGTCGACGATGAGGACCTGTTTCTTTTCGGGAAGCATGCGCGCTGGAATGTACCTCAAACGGCGCGGTTGGGTGGTCGTCTCGGAGTTTTCCAGCGATAAAGCTGAGCAGGACGATGCCTTCCCGTTCTGTGCGCGCTTGAAACAGGCTCAACAAGGCCAAGCGCAAAGAGGCGCGCCCGAAAGTTGCGCTTGTCGATCGCGCGCTCAAACACCGCTTCGTAGACGCGCTGAAGTTCGGTAAGCGTGAATCGCGGTGGAACGAGCTCAAAATGCGCACATTGCCGCGGATCGTCGAGCTGTTTTCGAAGCCACGCGCGGGCGTCATCAATGATGCGCGCATGATCAAACGCGAGATTTTCGCGGTCGCCGTCGCGAAGGGCCACCCACGCGGCTTGGGTCGCATCGTCCCCCGCGCGAACCACATGTGCCTCTGCAACAACGAACGCCGTGAAGGCCACGCTCACCGTGTGCCCTCTGGGATCTCGACCCGGGTCGCCGTACGCCTGAAGTTGCTCGAGGTGCACACCCGACAGCGCCGTTTCCTCCTCAAGCTCACGTTCCGCGGCGTGCTCGAGGGTTTCATGCGGATCCACAAAACCGCCTGGAAGTGCCCACTTGCCACGAAAGGGTGCCTTTTTCCGCCTAATGAGAAGAACCGCAAGACCATCATTGGTCAGCGTAAAAATCACCGAATCGACGGTGACGGCGGGCCTCGGGTAGTCGTACGTGTGGCTCACACACGAACGATCCGACGCTCCTCCCCCGGCGGCAATAGAGATAGTGTTTTGTCTACATTAACCGTTGTGAAAGCGCCTCAATGGCCTTCGGTTCGGCCGCCTCATCAAACAAAAGAGGAAGGTACGAGGGTTGAACGGTTAACTCACGCCCAAGGCGCAAAAGGCTCTCGCCTTGCACGCGTTCGCGAATTGCTCGCGCGCGCGCGCTCACGACTGCCGAGTGAGTGGCATCGGTGGCGGCAATGTGGGTGCTAGCCTCCAAAACCACACGTTCCTCTTTCGAGAACAGCGGTGGAAGCACGCAGTTGACAATCACCCGACCAATCGGCAGACGAAGCTCGTTGGTCAATGCTTGCGACAGCTCAATGGTTTCCTGCGTTGGCATCTCTTCAGGAAGCGTAACGAGCACAACGGCTGTACGCACCGGATCGCGCAGAAGCGAGAGCGCATCGTCAGCGAACCTTCGCAGCAAACCCGGAGGCGCGACGTCTGCAATCACCTGCGGCACACGCAGCATGTCGAGGCCATGGCCGGTGGCCGGTGCATCGAAGATCACCGTGTCGTATTTGTAATTCAGATCGTTCAATTTCTCGGTCGTATGCCACCACGCCTTTCCAAGCATGGTCCATTCCGGCATCCCTGGCACCGCGCGCAAAAAACCGCGGACGTACTTGCTGTCGATGGTTCGCGCGATGGTTCGGCTCTTCAAAACGCTCCGTGCGAACTCATCGAGCGCTGAATCAGGATCAATGTTCACAGCGAATAAATTCGGGCGTGCTGGGGTAATGTTTGAGCCAATCGGACCCGACCCGAGCATGACGCTCATGCGCTCTTTCGCGTTGCACATGCAAACGAGAACCTGCTTACCCTGCGAGGCAAGACGCATCGCAAGGGCCGCGCAAACGGTCGATTTTCCTACGCCTCCTTTTCCCGTCACAAACACGAGGCGCTTGTCGAAAAGCGAAGACACCTCTGGCTGGATACGCCGCGCAGGTCGCAAATGCAAAGGCGCAATGGTAAGCGTGGACGCCAATGAGCGCACGGCTTCGCGTCATGGCCCTTGGCGGCCTTGGCGAAATCGGAATGAATTGCCTCGTGCTTGAGCAACGAGATGAAGCGCTTGTCATCGATTGCGGCGTTACGTTCGATTCGCGAAACTTGGGTGTAGACGTTGTCACGCCGAAATTTGATGCCCTTGATGCGTACGAGGGAAATCTCGTAGGCGTCGTTCTTACGCACGGACACGAAGATCACATCGGCGCGCTTCCCTATTTTTTACAACGCTTCGACGTACCCGTTTGGGGCACGCGCTATACGCTTGGACTCCTCGATGAACGAAAAACCGACCATGAAGTGCTTGGCTTTTCGAACTTCATCGAATTTGCGCCGCGCGTGCCCACCCAGCTAGGAAGCTTTCGGGTCGAGCCCATTCGGGTGACACATTCCATCGCCGATGCCGTCGCACTTGCTATTCAGACCGACATCGGAACCGTCGTGCACACGGGCGATTTCAAATGCGATCCCGACCCACCCGATGGCGAACTCTTTGACGAAGCGCGCTTTCGTGAGCTCGGCGACGAAGGTGTGAGCCTTCTCCTCTCCGATTCAACGAACATCGACACGTTGCATGCTGCAGGGAGTGAACGCACCGTAGGCGAAGCCCTCGAAGCGCTTATCGAACAAGCTGAGGGTGCCGTCGTCGTCGCCATGTTCGCTTCGAATGTGCATCGGTTGCATCTGCTCGGTGACATTGCAAAGAAGACCCACCGCAAACTCATTTTGCTCGGTCGGAGCGTTCAAACCCATGCGCGGGTGGGAAGGGCGTCGGGATATTTACAATGGCCGAGCGATCTCGTTTGGCCGGCCGAAGCAATCGACACACTGGGTCGAAACCGCATTCTTGCGATTGCAAGTGGCACGCAAGCCGAGGCGCGCGCGGCACTTTCTCGCCTTGCCCATGATGAACACCCCTCGTTCAAAGTGAATGAGGGCGACACGCTCATCTTGTCGGCACGCATCATCCCGGGCAACGAACCTCCCGTCTTTCGCCTTCTTGGAAAATTCCTACGAAAGAACGTTCTCGTTCATACATGGCTCACCGATCGCGGTGTTCACGTCAGCGGGCACGCAGGTCAACCGGAGCAACGCACGATGCTGAAGCTCGTGCGCCCACGCGCCTTCATTCCACTTCACGGCACCCTACATCACTTGCGCAAACACGCAGCGCTTGCCCAAACGATGGGCGTTTTGCACACAACCGTGATCGAAAATGGTCAAGCCGTCACGCTGGCTGAATCCGGGTTCGAGAACCTTGCGCCCATTCCGAGCGGAAAGCGCTACTACATTGCGCAACACGAGGTGCCCGAAGCTGCTCTCTTTGAACGCGAAAAACTCGCAAGTGAGGGGATCCTCTTCGTCGTCGGTCGAATCGACGCCTTCTACAATTGGCTCGGACCGGCCGACGTGATCATGCGTGGCGTGGCCATCGACGCCGAAGCCGCTGCCCTGCGCGAGAGCATTGCACGCGAGATTGAAGGCAGCATGCGTGTGCTTCCCGACAGCTTGCGACAAGACGCGTATGTGCACGACATCGTCCGCCAAGCCACGCGACGTGCCGCCCAACGCCAGCTTGGTTACAAACCGGAAGCAGTTGTGCGCCTATGGAGAGCGTAAATCTAGAGCGGCCAACGATTTCATCGTTCTTGGGCCCGGAGCTCCGCGCCCTGGAGGCTGCTTTGCAAGCCACGCTGCCACGTGTCTATGCCCGCCTCGACGACGAGGCCGTTCACGACATGCGCGTCGCCATAAGGCGCATGCGCGTAGTCCTTCGTCTCGCACGTAAACCGTACGGACGATATTGGGCGGATCATGTTCGCAAGGGATTTACAGCGATTCATCGCTCCTCAAGCGTACTTCGCGATGAAGAGGTGTTCCTCCAGACCTTGGCGGGATTAAAGTTTAACAGCAATGTGTTTGCGCAGTGGTGCAAGCAACGGCAAACCCGTCAAGGCGCCTTACGCCGTCGCGTTCTTTCACATCTACGAACGGGTGTGCTCGATCGCAGCATTCAACTCTTGGAAGCGCTCATCCTTCTGCCGTGCGAACCGAAGCGCGATCGCGACTTGCCTACGTTTGCGATCGAGTGCGTTGAGGCTGCGCGAACGCGTGTGGATGAATGGCGCAACGCGAAAACCGACGATACCTGTGGCCTTCACGAGCTTCGCATTGCGTATAAAAACTTGCGTTACGCCGCGGAGATCTTAGCGCCGGTTTTGCCGATCGATCTGTCCGCGCTTGCGAAACCGGCCGCAACGTTTCAGAAGCGACTCGGCGAAATCCACGATTTGGACGTCGCGCACATCTCTATCGGTCGCGCGCGCTCACTTCCGCACACAGTGAAACGCCGCGTGCTTCGTTTGCTCGCCGACGCGCGCGCGCACGCGGTGGAGAAATATGAAAGTGAAATGAGACCTCGCGTGCTTCCTCCTCTGTCATCCTGAGGCGAAGCCGAAGGACCCCCCGCCGTAACGCTTGCTGCCTTCAGATCACGGAGACCCTTCGCTCCGTCCGGTCGCTCAGGGTGCAGATCTCGCCACGTCGGATTTCCGGCCTCGATGAGAGCGATCTTCCTTGCACGAGTCCATCCCTTGATCTGTTTCTCAAGGGCAATGGCTGCACGAACGTCACTCGTGGGCTCGACATGCACGAGCGTTGTGACATGGGACCGCCCCGTAAGTCCCCCTCGACAAATTCAATTTCCGCGAGACGACGGACCAGGTCGTTGGTCACGCCGGTGTACAGGACGGGGCACCGCCCGCGCACGTTCGCGATGACATGTTGGATGATGCGCGGGCCCTGGGCGGGTCCTTCGGAGTCTGGTATGATCTCGCGTGGACTCAGACTAAATTAGGAATTCGCTGGTTACTCCGTTGGCACCGTCTCGCTTCGGAAGACTTCAACCGTTTCCAGCACCACATCTTGCGACGGCTTGTCGTTTCGACCTCGCGGTGCGCGGGTAATCTTGTTGATAAGATCAGTCCCCGCCACGGCGATTCCAAACACGGTGTGCCGGTTGTCGAGATGGGGCGTGGCGCGCTCCGTAATGAAAAACTGCGAACCATTCGTGCCAGGACCCGCATTGGCCATCGAAAGCACGCCTGGACCTGTGTGGCGAAGTTCCGGGTGGAACTCGTCTTCGAAGCGATACCCCGGACCACCGGTACCGACGCCCAAAGGGTCGCCTCCCTGGATCATAAAGTCGGGAATTACGCGGTGAAAAATGGTGCCATTGTAATAAGGCACTCCGGTTTTTTCGTCACCCGTGCTTGGATCGCGAAAGGGCTGGGTGCCCATGGCAAGGCCGACAAAGTTGCGCACCGTCTTGGGCGCACGGTCTTCTTCGAGCCGAATGACGATATTTCCGAGCGATGTATGAAAGCGCGCATAAAGTTGCCCCGAACCGGGAGCCAGAATGTAAGGAAAAATAGCTTTGGGCATAACGACCTCTGTGCTTGCTGACCACTGAACGGCGGCAGTTAGCCCTCAATGAATGCGGGGCACAAGAGGATTCGCATAGGTGTGATACCAAGCATTGACCGCGTTTCTGAAAGCTCGATACCTTTATCAGCTCGCTTTGCATAGGCGGAGGCCCCACGGTGATCATCTGTTCGAAGTGCGCAAAAGAGAACCAAGACCATTACAAATTCTGCCTTGGCTGCGGATCGGAGTTGCCGCGCGATGCGGCACCGAAACCATTTGCACCTCGCACGCCGCCACACGGCATCAAGGCTATCTCCAATCCGCCTCGTCCTCTTGGCGGTAGTTCGCCACCCGCGAACTCTGAAGTCGCAACGAGGGCAGCACCCCAGATCGCCGAAGGTGCGGCGTCCGTGATGTCTTCCCCGACTGAACCCCCCGCTGCAGCTGTGGGGGGGGGCGGCCAAGTGAAGTGCCCGCAATGCGAGCACGCAAACAATCCGTCGAACCTGTTTTGCGGTTCGTGCGGGTATCGTTTGCAAGCGGCCTCCGTAGGCCGAATTGCTGCACAGAAAACATCG